>NZ_DBKJ01000076.1:0-68199 GCF_002297325.1 Treponema sp. UBA753
GATTAACAAAAACTATTGACAGGTTACATAAGGAATTTTAAATACGCTAGATTGAAGAAAGTCTTTTTTTTGTATAAAATCGTTTTCATGAATATGGAAGCTTTTATTTTGGGCTGCGGAGGAATGATGCCGTTGCCATATCGCCACCTTACATCAGTTTTGCTTCGGCGCGACGGAGACTTGTTTTTATTTGACGGCGGAGAAGGCACGCAGGTTTCTTTAAGGCGGCTTAATTTAAAATGGAAAAAAATCAATGCGATTTTTGTTTCTCATACGCATGCAGACCACGTTACAGGGCTTCCCGGAATTCTTATGCTTTCTTCTCAAGTTGACAGAACCGAGCCTCTTTATATTTTTGGTCCACCGAAAATCGCAGAATATATAGAAACAAGCCGCAAAGTTTTGGATATGTACATAAATTATCCTATTGTTGTTAAAGAAATAACAGAGCCGGGCGTAGTTTATGAAGGCGACGGATTTTATATAAGGTCCTTTCCTCTTGAGCATACAAAAACTTGTGTAGGATATACATTGGAAGAACTTGACCGTCCAGGAGAATTCAATCCGGAAGAAGCAGAACGTTTGAAAATTCCAAAAGGCCCTTTGTGGGGAAAACTTCAGCGCGGCGAAAGCGTTGTGAATGAAGACGGAATTGAAATAAAGCCTGAGCAAGTTGTTGGAAAAAACAGAAGCGGACGTAAATTTAGTTTTGTAACAGATACAATGTATCTTCCGTCGATTGCAAAAGAAGTGAAGGGCAGCGACCTTTTGATTTGCGAGGGGATGTTTGCAGACGGATGTGAAGATCAGGCAAAAGAAAAAAAACACATGACATCCCGTCAAGCAGCCACAATTGCAAGAGATGCCAATGCGCTAAGAATGGGACTCATTCACTACAGTCCGCGTTACAACGACAAAGAGCTTAATGTTCTTTTAGAGCAGGCGCAAGAAATTTATCCAGAAGCACGCCTTACAAAAGACAGAATGAGAATAGAGATTCCTTATGTCGAATGAAGTTGAACTGATTTCTTTCTGCAAAAATTACGGAAAATTTTCAGCCTGCAAAAATATAAATTTCTATGCAGAAAAAAATTCTATCACTGGAATTCTTGGACCGAATGGAGCCGGAAAAACTTCTGTTTTAAAAGCAATATGCGGACTTCATTACCAAAGCAGCGGAACTGTAAGAATTTGCGGAACTGAAGAAACTGATGAATTTAAAAAGGCAACGGCTTTTGTTCCAGAAATTCCAGAACTTGATTCAAGCCTTACAGTAAAAGAAATTCTTTTTTTTGAAGCTGAAATTTCAGGACAGAAAAAAAACGAAGCTGATTTAACTGTAAAAAAGACAGCTGCAATTTGTGGACTAGAAGAAGTTTTCAATAAGAAAATTTCAAAGCTTTCAAAAGGATTTAAACAAAGAACGAGCCTCGCAAAAGCAATCTGTAAACTTCCAAAGATCCTTGTTCTTGATGAATTTTCAGCAGGATTAGATCCAGCGCAAATTGCTTCGTTCAGAAAAAAGCTAAAAAATCTTTCAAGCTCAATGACAATTATTTTTTCAACGCACCATATTGAAGAAGCAGTTTCTATGTGCAATAGAATTTACATAATTGCAAACGGAGAAGTCGCAGCTTGCGGAACTGAAAAAGAAATAGTAAAAAAATTTAACTGTAAAAATCTTGAAGAAGCGTTTATTCTCGCCACGGAAAAATCACAATGAAATATATTTTAAAAAGATATTTTTTTAATTTTGCAATAAATCCGTTCACATATATTTTAATTGCCGCATTCGGAATTTTCATAAGCCTTAGATTTTTTGTTGGGCAGCAGTTTTTTCTTGGAGCTGGTTCTACAGACTTGCATAGTTTTTTTTCAGCATTTCCGCCAGCCTGCATTTTATTTTTGCCAGGGCTAATTTCAATTTCTTCAAATGTAAAAAAAGATTTTCCTTTAAAATCAGTTTTTATATTTTTTCCAGAATTTTTTTCAGTTTTTTTTATTTGCTGCTTTGCAACATTGCTTTCTGTCTTAGTTCCAGTTTGCGTTTCTTTTTTTGGCGATATTGAAATTTCTCAAGTTTTCATTGGCTTTATAGGAATTTTATTTTACTTTGCCGCATCAGTTTCTTTTGTAATTTTTATTTTCAGCATAATAAAATCCGCTGGAGTTTCTTTTGTAGTTTCAGCATTTTTTCTTGCAATCATAAATTCAATTCACAACATTCCGCTTTATTTTAATCAGCCGGAATTCTTAAGCGCAATAATAAAATTCATTTCATTCGCCTGGAGATTTGATTCTTTTTCAAAAGGAATTTTCAGCATTTCTGATTTTCTTTTTTTTGCTTCATGCGCTGTATTTTTTTATGCACTTGCATTTTTTATTCAGGAACACAAAAAAGGGAACAAGTCTGTTTATTTAAAAAAATTAAAACGCGCATTTTTATTTTCATTTTTACTTTTTACAATTGTAAATGAAAACTTAAATTTTAAAATTGATTTTACTTCATCAAAAAATTTCAGCATAAGTAAATACAGCAAAAAAATCTTAAGCCAAGTTGAAGATCCTGTTTCAATTTCTTATTATTTAAGCCCCAAATTAAAAAGCCTTTATCCGCAAGTAAAAGATGTAACTGATTTTTTACAAAGCTATGCAGGGGAATCAAAAAAAGTTTCACTTGAAATTATAAATCCGGCAAAAGAAAACATTGCAAAAAAACTTTCAGAAGCAGGAATAAGAGGTTATCCGATTAGAACTTCTTCCGCAGATTCTGCAAGTATCACAAATGTTTATTCAGCTATAAAAATTGACTACCTTGGAAAAAGCGAAACAATTCCATTTGTGCTGAATATATCAAGGCTAGAATTTGATTTGACTAGAAAAATAAAATCTCTTGTTGAAGAAAAAGAAAATCCAGTTCAAGTCGTCTGTGCCTCATCTTTTGCAAACGGCTACAATCTTGCTTTTCAATATCTTGGGGCGGAAGGATTTTCAGTAATCCAAACATCGCTTCCTTCTGAAAAAAGCTCAAGCGTTGATATTTCGTTTGATGAACTTCCTAACATTCCTCTGATTATTTTCGGAAGCGACAAGTTCACAAAAAGCGATTGCAAAGTTCTTGAAAAATTTATTCTCAATGGCGGAAAAGTTTTTATTGCAAGCCAGCCTTATTCAATAGACTTTGAAGACAATTGGTCTGTAAAGCAAAATGAATCCAATCAGCTTTTTGAGCGGCTTATGTTCACTTTTGGAATTTATTTTAAACAGACTCTGACTTGCGACATTTCAAATTTAAGAATTACAATGACAAGCAATTCCGATGTCAATGGAAATAAAAAAGCATCTCAGACAGAATATATAAATTATCCACTTTGGATTTCCTTAAGGGCGCAGAAAAATGCAGTTTCCGGGCTTTCACTTTTTTGGCCTTGCGCATTCGATATTGACGATGAAGTTGCAGAAATTGAAAACTTAAAAACAGTTCCGATTCTTTTTACAAGCAGTCGCTCATGGCAAATTCCAAGAACAGAAAGTTTTATAACAAATCCTTTTGCAGTTCCAAAGACAGCTGAATCAGAGCAAGAATATTCATCTTTTTCAGTCTGCGCTTTCTCTGCAAAGGAAAATGAAAAATCCCCGTCTCTAATACTTTTTGCAGATCAATATGCTTTTTCAGATTCGCTGCTTTCATATAATTCAAATTCTATTTTAGATGTTGACTCAAGAAGCCTTGATTTTTTATGTAATGGAATTTTTATTTTAAATGGTGAGGATGAACTTTTAACCTTAAAAAATAAAACAACATTTAACACTTCAGTTTATAAAATCAGCAATGAAAATTTAAGAGAAGCTGCAATAAAAACACTTCTTATAACATGTTTTCTGCCAATATTTATAAACCTAACAATAGGTTTTGTTTTCTTTTCAAAGAGAAGGAGGTTCAACAAATGAAGCGCATTTCATCAAAAAAAGCTCTTCTTATATTTTACGGATTCGACATAATTCTTGTTCTAGTTCTGCTGCTTCTTTTTCTTCCGCTGTCAAGAAAAAATATTCCAGAAACTTCAAAACTGAAATTCATTAGCAATGCCAAAGAAATTTCTTTCATTGAAATTTATAACGCAAAGGAAAGAAAAAAAATTATAATATCACAGAAAGATAATATATGGCTTGGAACAGATGACGACTCAAACATGACGCTAAACTGGCCTTGCGACATTCAGACAATAAAAAATTTCTTAGCAGAAGCCGAAAAAGAAAACACTTTGTATAAAAAAGCTGAAAAAGTTTCGTCCTGGGCAAGCCTTGGCGTAGATGAAAAAAATTCATGCCGCATAACTTTTTTCAAAAATGGAAGTGAAAAAGTTTCAGAATTTTTCTTTGGAATAGAAGATTCTATCACTGAAAGAATTTCATTCAGAACATCAAAAGAACAGACAGTTTGGGAAACAAAAACTTCTGTCTCAAATTTTCTTTTTAAAGATGCCTCGTTCTGGGCTGATCCGTACATAGAGCCTTTATGCGTAGCTGATGAAAATGAAGCTTCCGCAAAGCTAAGAAGAGGGCAGCTTGTGTATCTTTCACCGTCAGAAAATATCAAGCCGGAAAAAGTTATTTCAAGAATATTCAGCAATACGAATAAAGCTGTTTATTCAATTTACAAAAAAGATGACTCTTACATTGTTATACCTTCATTTTCTTCTCTGAAAAAAAATGGAGAGGCAATAAAATCAATAAATTACAGATATTCAATAAGCCAATGGACTTATGAAAAATTCCTAGAGGCAAATAAATGAATGAAAAAAAATCTGCAATCGGTGTCTTTGAAAACTTTGCCGAAGAGTATTTGAACTTTGAAAAAACTCCAAAGAAAAATATTTTTTGGCTCGACACGATGGAATTTCTTTGCAAACGTCTTTACAACCCGCAAGATTGCTGTCCGAGCTTTCATGTCGCAGGAAGCAAAGGCAAAGGTTCAATTTCAAAAATGATTGCCTGTATTTTGGAAGAAGCCGGATATTACACAGGTTTGTATTCATCGCCACATATCTTGAATTTCAACGAAAGAATAGGTACAGCTTCTGGTCCCTTTCCTGAAAAAGTCTACGAAGAGTCTGTAAAACAGCTTATAGACAGCATAAATTCCATTAAGACCGAAGAGCTTCCCGGAAAAAGACCTGTCACTTGGTTTGAGCTTGCAACATTGCTTGGAATGTTGTGCTTTAAAAATGCCGGAACAAAATATGCAGTTTATGAAGTTGGAATCGGAGGAAAACTTGATGCAACAAATGTAATAACTCCAGCTTGCAGCTGCATAAGCCAAATTGAACTTGAACACACAGAATATCTTGGAAACACAGAAGAACTCATCGCCACAGAAAAAGGAGGAATTATAAAGCAAGGAATTCCCGTAATCGTTTCCGGGCAAAAAGAATCAGTAAAAAATGTTTTTAGAAAAATTGCAAAAGAAAAAAACGCTCCAATTCTTTTCACAGATGAACACTGTAAAATACCTAAAGTTGTATACAAAAATATACAGCAAAATTCAACAATCTCTCACGATGTACACTTTTTTAGACAAAATTCAATAAAAATGTGTTTTTCCTTGGATTCTGAAAAATTTTCACGCCCTTTAAATGTTTCTCTTTCGCTACTAGGAGAGTTCCAGGCAAAAAACGCAGCTGTTGCGTCACTGGCTGTAAAAACAATACTTCCAAATCTTGATGAAAGTACAATTGAAAAAGGACTTGAAAAAACCATTCTCCCAGGAAGATTTGAACCAGTCGATTTGGCAAATTCAAAGTTTCAGGATATTTCAAACTTAATATTAGACGGGGCGCACACTGTAAAAAGCATCGGCTTTACAATGGATACATTCTGTAACCTTTTTCCAAATGAAAAAAATGATTCGTACCTTCTTTTTGCTTGCGCGGCAGACAAAAATGCAGAGGAAATCGCAGAATTATTCAAAGGAAAATTCAGCCAAATAATTTTAACCGTGCCAGGAGGAACAAAAGAATCCGACTTTCCGCGGCTAAAGGCAGCTTTTGAAAAATCCGGCATAGAATATACTGCAATTCCTGATTACTTAAAAGCCATTCCGTACATACTTTCCAAGGCCGCAGAAGAAAAGGCTACTGTTCTAGTTACAGGCTCGTTCTATCTAGTTGCGGAAGTAAAAAAATATCTTTTAGCACAGAAAACAATTGTGCAGTTTTCTCACTGAACAAAGACACGAATGACACGTTTTGAGATTCCGCAGGTTATTTCGTATGAAATTGTACCTGTAAGACGCGCAATGTCATCGGCAGTTTGCAAAGCTCCATCCGAACTGTCCCCAAATAAAATGGCTTTATCCCATCGTTTTGCGTTACAGTCTGCACCCAAGTCTATCATACACTGATCCATGCAAATACGGCCGCAAATAGGATAGTTTTTTCCATCTACTGCAATTTTCACACCGCACTCAGAAAACCGCCTGAACCATCCGTCTGCATAGCCAACAGGAATAACTCCAACGTTGGTATCAGATTTGGCTTCCCATCTGCATCCATAACCTGCAAAGTTTCCTTTTTTAAATTGCCGAATCGAAGAAACACAGCTTTCTAAAGTCATAACAGGTTTTAGTTCCACACTTTTTCCTTTTGAAGCTAAATATTCTTTTGAAACTTCATCTGCATAATAGCCATAAACAATAATTCCTGGCCGAACCATGTCAAGATGCATTTCAGGAGAATCAAGTGTAGTGGCAGAATTCGCGCAGTGGCAAAGTCCGGGATTAATTCCAGCCTTTTTTATATTGCTGATTGCCTCAAGAAAATTTTCAAACTGAAACTTTGTATACGATTTTCCTTTTTCAGAAACACAGTCGCTAAGCGCAAAATGAGTCGCAGTTCCGCCCAAGACAAGATTTTTGCAGTTTTTTATTTTGAGCGCAATTTTTCCAGCTTCAGAAGGAAGACATCCAATTCTGCCCATTCCTGTATCAACTGCAAGATGAACCGCAAAATTTTCTATTCCAAGTTTATTGCAGGCAACAGAAAAAAGCTCTATATATTCTTCATCAAAAACAAAAGGCGTAATTCCAGCGGAAACAACTTCTTCAACTTCATCTGGAGTACAAAGACTTAACATAAGAATAGGCGAGGAAATTCCAGCATTTCTAAGCTCAACGCCTTCTTCACAAGTCGCAACAGAAAGATAATCTGCGCCAGCTTCAAGAGCAGCCTTTGCGCAAGGAACAGAACCATGTCCGTAGGCATCAGCTTTTACAGCAACGCACATTTTTGTTTCAGGCTTTAAGCATTTTTTTATTTCTATAATATTGTTTTTTAAATTATCCAAATGAATCAAAGCTCTTGTAGCACGCATAATCAAAAAGTCTAGTCAAATCACAAATTTTGTCAAGAGAAAGGAGAAATTAGAAATATTAATTCTAAAATATATGCAATACGCCGCAAGACAGACGGCTGCAAAGACAAATTATAGCAACTTCTCCTAAATTGCCTTTTAAATACTGCACTAAATGCCTCATTATTAGTACGCTAATAAACACCCATTTAGTGCAGTAATTGACTCCTTATTAGTGCGCTAATCAACATATTATTACTGTAGTAATTGAGCTTTTCAAACTTACCCAATTAAAACAATTTCTTTCTATAGAATATAAGCAAAAAAAATGATAACTTAAGTTTATGGTATTTTTTTTCGATTTGGACAGAACGTTAATGGATTTTGAATCTGCGGAAAATCTTGGAATAAAAGCAGTTTTTCAAAAATATAAAAATGAAATCTACATGGATTTTGATGAGTTTTGCATTCAATGGAAAAAATGGGCTCAGCATTTCTTTGACAAATATTCAGCAGGGGAACTTACATTTGACGAGCAGCGAAAGGGAAGAATTGTAAAAATATTCGAACTCAACGGAAACCCAATAAAATCAAAAAATGAACTTGATTCAAGATTCAGCCTTTATTGGTCAACTTATGAAAAGGAATACAATCTTTTTTCAGATGCGATTCCTGTATTAAAAAAACTTTCAGATTTAAATATTCAAATGGGAATTATAACAAACGGCGATTCTGAAAATCAGCGGTCAAAGCTAAAAAAAGCCGGCGTAACAGATTTTTTCAACCCGATTATAATTTCTTCAGAAGTTGGAATCAGCAAGCCGGACTTGAAAATTTTTCAAAAAGCAATGGAACTTGCAAATTCATCAGAAAGCGAAACTTGGTACATCGGAGATAGCACGGAGCATGACATAATTCCAGCCAGAAAACTTGGAATAAACACGTTGTATCTTAACAGAAAACGGCAAGGAAAACTAAAAATCGAGCAGAAAAATCCGCTATATGCAGAAGTAAAAGACTTCTATGAAATGATTGAAATAATAGAAAATGCAATAAAAGACTGAAAAATGCCCAGAACGAGACTTGAACTCGTACATCCTTACGGACTCTAGTACCTGAAACTAGCGTGTCTACCAATTCCACCACCTGGGCAAGATTTGAACAGTATATTTAAATATCAGTTTTTTGTCAAATATATTTAGCTGAATTCATAAAAAGAAAACAAAATTTCAGCTTTTGCATCTCATAAATAAAATCGCAAAAACTACAATCAAAGCTATAATGCTCGCCACAAAAAGCCATGCAGGAACATCATCAGAGAAAATTGAACTTTCATGGATTTTAAAAGCTTTTTTTATTTTTTTTCGTGATTTTCGTGAAAGTTGTTTTTTTTCTGAATCTTTTACGTTTTCAGAAGTTCCGTAGAGTTCTTCCTGGGTTACCGCATAATGGCAAGCCGGACAGCCTTTTAAGAAATTTCTTACAGTTCCTATGTGGCCGCAGTTCGGGCATCTTACCGCAGCAAAAAAACGCCCACATTTTGGACAAAATTTTGCATTCGGAGCGACTTCTGAACCGCAGCCTTCACAGAAATACTTGGCTCGTTTTGCTTCAGCCATTATTCAGTTCCCAAATTGTCTACTGTATAGTCGTAAATCTGCCAAATTCCATCGCGCTGGCGGACATAGTAAGTATAGCGTTTGCGCTCCATGAAGTTGTCATTTTTAAACCATTCAATTACTTTTACAGTGCCTTCAGTCTGCGAATATGAAGTTGTTTCAATTTTGAATTTAGACGGAATTGCCACAATATCATAGTCAATCCACTGAAGCATCAAGTCAGCTTTAAATGACCGAAGCATATCAGCTCGCTCATCTGCGCTCACAAGATTGTATTTTCTTCCGCGGGAAGGATCACGCTTGAGCATTTCCTCCAAATCCATATAAAGGAAGAACTGATCCCAAAGGCTTTTTTGGCGCGCAACAATTGTCTGCTCAACAACACGATCCGGACTTATGTCTTCAGGCTGAAGAACAACCGCAGTGTTTGTTTCAACAGGAAGTGCAGATGACGAGGCTGCGGACGGGCTAGGGCGGACTTCAAGGCTAAGTCGGTTTGAAGTCAAGCTGACATTTTTGTTTCTATAAAGTTCCGGATAAAATCTAAGCTCAACGTAATAAATAGAAGGATCTTTTATTTCAAGGTAGTCTTTTAGATTTTCACGGAAAGAATATTCTTCGCCCGGTTCAAGGGAAATTTCGCGGAAATACACAGTCTGATTTGTAGTGCGCTTTCTTATCAGTCCTTGAGTTGAAGGAAGCTGCGTCTTTTTTACATTGAAAGCAATAAAATCCACGGAAAACATTTTGTCATCAGCGATTTTAAATCTCAAAGTGGAAGAGCCTTTATTTGAAACTGTTATATAAACATAAACAGGATTATTTTCCGAGTCTCCCGGATAATAAACAGTTCTATCATAAAACTTTATTGAAACTTCCGCATTTTCAAGTTTCTGCTCTGATTTTTCTGGAACCTGCGCATAGGCAAAAAAACAGGAAATTGATATAACCATAAGCAAAAAGCGTTTAATGTTCACAAAAATACTCCCGAGGAAAACCTCTTTTTTTGATTTACAGGGCTTTGCAATTCCCTAAAATAAAGCTAAAATAAGCAGATTATTCTATATAATTAATTATCGGTCAATTATGAAAAATACATTATCAACAAAAAGTCAAAATCCACTGTTTAATCTTATTAATTCCTGCAATGAATTTCATTCGGCCGCAATAAAGTGCGCAGACGCAAAGCCAGAAGATTTTCCGCTGCAAATTTCAGGGCTAAAAGGAAGCCTTCCAGCTTTTTTTATCAGGCAGACCGAAGAAAGGTACAGACAGAACTGCATCCATGAAACTCAGTATGAAAATAAATTTTTCCAGTTCCAAAAAGATATTGTCATAGTTGTTCCGACTCAAAAAGAAGCTGACGAATGCGAAACAGATTTAAATACAGTTTTTGAAGATTCTGTAGAAATTTTTAAATTTCCTTGGTGGGGAACAATTCCATACAGACCTGCGGCAAAAGGCTCAGCTGTTTTTGGAGAAAGAGCAGGAATCCTTGCAAAACTTGCAGTAAAAAATCCATTTTCTGAAAAGCCAAGAGTTTTCATAATAACACAAAGAGCTTTTTTAACTCCAGTTCCGCCGATTTCATACACAAAAACATTGGTTACAGTTTTAAAGAAAGGACAGGAATTTGATCCAGAAAAACTGGCGGAAAAACTGGCGGAGCAGGGCTATCTTAGAGTTCCAAAAATCGGAATGAAAGGTGAGTTCGTTTTGCGCGGTGAAGTCCTCGAAATCTTTATGAGCGGAGAAAAACTCGCACACAGAATTGTATTCGATTTTGACACAATAAGCCAAATAAAACTTTTTGATCCAGAAACTCAGACTTCAAAGGAAAACATAGAGCATCTTGTAATTTATCCACAAAAGGAAATTATTTGGACAGAAGAACTTATTGAAAAACTAGAAAGTGAATGGAAAAAAGAGGATGAAGCCGGCATAAAAAATGATTTTGCCCTTTATGATAAATCAAAAAAACAATCAACAAACGAACGTTCGGCAGAAATAAGTAATAACAAAACTAACAATTCACAAACTAACGAACAGTCAGACTTTAATGAAAATAAAACAGAAATACAAACCAATGCTAACAATCGATTGTTAGACAAAAAAAATATACACCTTGCTCTTACAGATGCCGCAAAACAAGAAAAAGACAGAACACTCGCCGAACTTATCGAATTCAAAGAAACAGAAGGCGAAGAATTGTATTATTCGGTTCTATTTGACAAACTGTATTCAATTTTAGACTACTTAACAAATAATACAGATATTTATTTTTTCGACTGGGACAGACTTGTGAATGCAGAAAAAATGCTAGAAAATGAATATACGGTGGCATACAGGCTTGCGCGTCAAAATATTCCAGTGTTTCCCCCTGCAACCATGCAGCTTGATTTTTTCAATCTGGCAACAGAATGTAAAAAACTTGTTGCATTCAGAACTTTAGACACGCTAAGCAATTCTGAAGAAAATATTCAAGACAAATCCATTTCATTCAACACATCGCTAGAAATAAAATCACAAGCAGGGCAAAGCTATTTCGGAAACATAAATTACTTAAAAGAGCAGCTTTCATCATTTTTAAAAGAGAAATATAACATTTTCGTTTTTGCTGACAATGGAAACCAGGCTTTAAGAATAAAAGAAATTATAAAGGAATTTTGTGATTCTGGAGTTCAAGTTCTTCCGCAGGCTTTAATAGCCGGATTTATGATTCCAGACGAAAAACTTCTTGTCATTCAGGAAAATGAAATTTTCGGCCGCAAAAAAAATACGCCAAAGTCAATTAAAAAAGTAAATTCAAAGCCAATAGACACATTCGTGGATCTGACTCCAGGAGATTATATTGTCCATGTAAATTATGGAATCGGGCTTTTCAAAGGAATTGAGCGCGTAAAAGCAATGGGTACAGAACGCGACTATATAAAACTTGAATATGCCGATGAGGAAATTGCTTTTGTTCCTATCGAGCAAGTAAATATGGTTCAACGTTATATAGGAAGCGAAAACGAAAAACCAAGGCTCGACCGAATCGGCTCAAAAAGCTGGAGCGCAAGGAAAGCAAAAGTCCAGCAAAAAGTTGAAGAAATTGCAGAAAAACTTATA
This sequence comes from Treponema sp. UBA753, assembly GCF_002297325.1. Classification (NCBI taxonomy): domain Bacteria; kingdom Pseudomonadati; phylum Spirochaetota; class Spirochaetia; order Treponematales; family Treponemataceae; genus Treponema; species Treponema sp. UBA753. The sequence continues at coordinate 12,081 of NZ_DBKJ01000076.1, forward strand.
GATCTGTATTCAAAACGCCAAGCTTCACGCGGCTTTCCGTTTCCAAAGGATACAGAATGGAACGCAGCATTTGAGGCAGCCTTTCCTTATGAAGATACGCCCGACCAATTTTCTGCGACACAGGAAATAAAAGCGGACATGGAAAAACCAGTTCCGATGGACCGGCTTGTATGCGGAGATGTTGGCTACGGAAAAACAGAAATTGCAATGCGAGCAGCATTCAAGGCTGTAATGGGCGGAAAACAAGTCGCATTTCTTGCGCCGACAACAATTCTTGCAGAGCAGCATTTTGAAAACTGTCAGGAACGCTTCAGAAATTTTCCAGTTACAATCGCACAGCTTTCAAGATTTGTTTCTCCATCGGAACAAAAAAAGATAATTTCAAGACTTGCAAGCGGAGAAATAGACGTTCTCATAGGCACACACCGAATTCTTCAGAAAGATGTCATTTTTAAAAATCTTGGCCTTATGATAATTGATGAAGAGCAACGATTCGGCGTAAAAGACAAGGAAAAGCTAAAAACTCTAAAAACAAACATCGACTGCCTAGCAATGAGCGCAACTCCAATTCCACGCACGCTGCACATGAGTCTTTTAAAAATCCGTGATATGTCGCTCCTTACAACGCCGCCGCAAAACAGACAGCCAATCGAAACTGCAATCGAAGAATACAATGATGAAAAAGTCGCCCGGGCAATAAGAAACGAAGTTCAGCGTGGAGGTCAAGTTTTTTACCTTCACAATAGAGTTGAAACGCTTGAAGAAACAAGACTGAAACTTGAAAAACTTGTTCCCGAAATGCTAGTTGAAACTGCGCACGGAAAAATGACTAGCGAAGAACTTGATGACATTTTCAGAAGATTCAAGATGGGCGGATTTCATATTTTAGTGGCAACTACAATAATAGAAAATGGAATCGATATTCCAAACGTAAACACGATAATAATCGACCGTGCGGATATGTACGGAGTAAGCCAGCTTTATCAGTTGCGCGGACGTGTAGGGCGAAGCGACAGAAAAGCTTATGCATATCTTTTTTATCCGCAGAACAAAGCTTTAAGCGAAGTTGCAATGAAAAGGCTTCAAGTAATAAGCGATTTTACAGAATTAGGCTCTGGATTTAAAATTGCAATGAAAGACATGGAAATACGAGGCGCAGGAAATCTTCTTGGAAAAGACCAAAGCGGTGAAGTTTACGCAGTCGGATTTGAAATGTACTTAACGCTTTTAAATTCCGCAATAGAAAGACTTTCAAGCAGCAACTGGACAGCGCCAGAAGAAGTTCTTCTTGAACTGGAATACACGGGATTCATCCCAGATACCTACATAAAAGACGCACAGACAAAAATGGAGCTTTACAAAAAAATCGCATCCGTTCAAACTCAAGATTCATTAAATTCAGTTTGGGAAGAACTCTTTGACAGATTCGGTCCGATTCCAGATGAAGTAAGCAGCCTTTTAAGCCTTGCAAAAATCCGCATAATCTGCAACAAGCTATCAATAAGTTCTTTAAAAGAAAAAAAAGGAATTGTCCAAGTCGAATTCAGCAAAGTTTCAAAAGTAAACATTGACAAACTTCTAGGACTGATAAAAACAAGTTCTGGGCGCGTAAAACTAAACTCAGCCAAGCCAAACCAAATTATCTTGCAAACCGAAGCAATCGACTTAAAAAGTAAAAGTGAATTTATAAAGGAAAAACTCGAGCAACTGATTTAAATTCAGTTTTCTTCCGAAAAAGAAAAGTTTTGGGAATATACATTACTGACTATAATGCGCATTCTGTCTACTAAAATATATTATAACTCACTTATTTCTTATGTTTCTTTATATTTAGCTAAATTTTTCCTCTAAAATCAGGATGCAACTTTAAAAATTCTTCCTGCTCAATTTGCAGTTCTTTCCGCTTGTTTATAAGCTCAATATTTATTTTTGCAATTTGCGAATAAAGCTCCATATACGAAACCGGAGCTTGCTCAATTTTGCAGGAAGTTGACTTTACAAAATTCTTATTATTTTTTCTCCACATCTCTTCATCTTCCGCAGTCCAGCCGTTTATTTGATTTTTTGCAAACGTATGAAGTTTTTCTATGCAGACAATTTCATACCACTTTTTTTCATAAAAGGATTCAATTGCAATGCGGAAACTTTTATCACTGACTGGCAAAGTCGCTTGATACTCATTATTTCCAATACACTCAATTTTTGCGGCTGAATTTTTTTCAAGAAATTCTTTATATTGTGATGATTCAAAAAAAGTGCCTGCTGGAAAATAAAAACTGTATCTATAAATTCCGCCCCAAAGTCCCTGGCTCAGGGATTCACGTTTTCTCATATTCGTCACGGGAAAAATAAGAGCCTCTGTAATCTGCAAATTTGAAGGCAAAACTTTATTCATTTTCGAAACAAAGTCGGAACTTTCCATATTTTCATAAAGCAAACAGGATGCGGTTTCTTCAAAGGAAGGAATTCCCAAAGTCATTGCAGAAGCAAATTCCAAGCGCGGCAACGGATTAAAACCAGATGAAAACACGAAATTCAGCCCAGAACGTAAAACAGCCTTGTGAAAAATTTCAACTTGAGACAAATAAGCAGTAAATTCTCCGCCGTTTTTTCTTGTAAAATTGAAAATTACTCTATAAAGAACCGGAATATTACATTCAGGCATCTGCAAAGGAATATCAACTGTATTATTTTTTATACATTTTAAAGCTGATTCTATCTTTTGCTCTGTAAAAACCCCTATTTTTTCTTTTGTATTGCAAACACCGCATTTATGGTTACAGTCTGTACTGCACCTTTCAGTAAGCTTATGTTCAAGAGACTTTTTCCATTCATTTTTATAGAAACCTTGCGCAGGACCAAGGCTGACAGACTTCCAAGGCAATTCCTCTTCGTTCCAAGTATGAAAAATCCAGTTCTTGACATCAAAACCAGCTTCAGAAAAAGCCTCTTCCCACAAAGGAAAATCTTTGCGCAGATAATCATCCCAAGCATCAAATCGAACACCTTTTTTGTAAGCATTCAAGATAACTTTGCCCGCATTAAAATCGCCTCGGCTCAAAAGCCCTTCAAGAATAGTCGCATTGTAATTATGCCGTCCCATTTTGAATTTTCCACGTGGGAGACTTTTAAATATATATTCAATTTTCGCTTCTGCCACTTCTGGCTTTATCTGTTTTACACGCTCATAAGGAGTATGCGGTTTGGGAATAAAAACGCCGACATTTACATTGCACTGAATTTTTGTCTTTGCCTGAAGTTCAAGAAGAAAATCAACAATAGCTTTTTCTTCACTGCCTTCAGCTCCGGGAGCAGAATTTCTGTCTTCAAAATAATCGCCAAGAGGAAGGCCTATCATAAAATAAAATTTTGCGCTTGACCATCCACGGCTCTTTGCTTCTTTTATAATTTCTTCAAGATGACTTGCATAAACTTCCTTATTAAGGCTTAGCTGCCACATTTCCTCTGGAGTTTCAACAGCAAATGTAAGACCGCTTTTTCTGATTTTCGAAAGCTTTTCAAGAATATCAAGTGAAAACGCATTCACTTTTAAGGATGGAAGCTGAAACGAAACATTAAAGCCTTTGTAGCGTTCATTTAAAATATCAAGAAGACTTGAAACTTCAGGAAAATCCGCGCTGCTTAATGAATTAAGGCTGACTTCTCTGTAGCCTGCGTCAAAAACAAGATGGTCAATTTCTTCAATTATTAAGTTTTTGTTTTTTACACGCATAGGCCGATAATAAATTCCAGCATGGCAAAAACGACATCCGTTTGGACATCCGCGCATAATTTCAACAACGCCATGATCCTGCACAGGCTTGCTGGATGGAAGCGGAAACCATCCGGGCACAGATGGAACAAGCCCAAAATCAGACTGCACTACTCTTCTTGCAACTTTTTTTTCAAGATGCTTTTTTTTAGTCCAAATAAAATTTTTTGATTCTATAAATTCAATCAGTTCTTTTCTTGACGCGCCGTTTTTTTTCAGTTTGGACAAATCTTCAACTAAGTTAAAAAGCGCAGGCTCGGCTTCGCCTATAAAAAACGCATCAAAAAAATCGCTGAAAGGAGCTGGATTTGTAACACCACAGCCGCCAGCAATAACGATTGGCTCATCTTCATTTCTTTCGCTTGCAAGAAGATGAACTTTTCCGGAATCAAGCATTGCCAAAACTTCCGTTATTCCAAGCTCGTATCCAATTGAAAAGCCAATCATATCTGTTTTAAACAACGGAATTCCAGTTTCAATTGTGTAAAGCGGTACATTGCTTTCTTTTAAAAGATTTTCAAAATCAACATCAGGAGCAAAAACACGCTCGCATCTTACATCTGGAAGAAGATTCAGTCCATTATAAATAATTTTTACTGCAAGATTTGACATTGCAATTTCGTACAAATCAGGAAATGCAACTGCAAAATTAAAATATTCATCTGACCCGGAATGTGGCTTAACAGTGATTCCAAATTCTCCGCCAACATAACGCGATGGCGACTGAACAGTATTCAGCTTAGAACCAAAAATTTTCAGAGGATCAATTAAATCAGAAGTTTTCATAAAGTCGTTTTAAAATCAAGACGGCGGCTGTTAATGCTCATCAAAAGACCGATAGCAAGCATATTTGTAAGAAGAGCTGAACCGCCATAAGAAAGGAACGGAAGAGGAATTCCCGTGATTGGCATTATTCCCATAACCATTCCAACATTTACAATAAAATGAAAAAAGAACATACCAAGAATTCCTGAAGCAATGTAACAGCTATAGGAATTATTAGTCTGCCTTATTATGTGCGTAATTCGAAGCAAGATTGCAAAAAATGCGCAGAATAAAATAATTCCGCCTGAAAATCCCATTTCCTCTGAAAAAATGCTGAATATAAAGTCAGTACTTTGCTGAGGGAGAAAACGCAAATGGCTTTGAGATCCCTGCATAAATCCGCGGCCAAAAAGAGTTCCGGCGCCTATTGCGGTTTTGGACTGAATTATATTCCAGCCGGCTCCACGAGGGTCGCTGTTTGGATCTATAAAAACTATAAGCCTTGCAATTTGATAAGGTTTCAAAACTTTTCCGCAAGCCCAAGAACCAGCAATTGAACATGAAAAAATTCCAAAGAAATACGTAATCCAGTAATAGTATTTTTTCTTAAAAAACATATTTCCCAAAATTCCAATTATACAGATTCCAAGAGAAGCTGAAAAAACAAGAATTCTAAGTTTTATATTTGAAAGAACATGAATAACAGGAACAGATTTCCGTAAAATTTCAGTTTCCCAAATTGGAAGAACCGCAAAAACAATGGTAAACATTCCTGTCAGAAAAACAATCATAAGATAGCGGACAGGAACATCAGCCATGAAGCACATAAAAAGAAAGATAGGAAGAAAAACACTTGCAGTTCCCAAGTCAGGCTGAAGAAGTATAAGTCCCATTGGAACCATCATAATGCAAATTGCAAGCGCAAAACGCTTCATCGGCTTTTCTGCAGACGACTTGTCAAGGAAACGCGCTAAAAAAAGTATAAATGCAATCTTCATAAGCTCGGAAGGCTGAATTCCCAAATCCCCAATTCCAAGCCAGCTTCTAGCTCCATTTACATATCTTCCAAAAAATCTTGTATATACAAGAATTGCCGCTATAAAAATAAAAAAGTAATGGGAATATCGTTCCAGTCTTCTGTAATCCAGCAAAGCCATTATGGTCATTACAGAAAATCCAATGCAAAACCAGATAATCTGCTTTATATATTCATTGGAAACAAGAACGCCTTCAGAATTTATTCCAGAAGAATATATAAACGCAATGCCGACAGTTATTAAAAACAGAACACACAAAAGAAGAATATAGTCAATTGAACTAAAAAATCTGATTTTCATTCGCGTCTTCCTCCGGCTGCTCTTTGCCTGTTCAGTAAATAGCGGAATTTCAAAGCATCCACAGATTCTTCAAAAGTCTGATTATTGAAAATTCCCTGGATAATTATATTTGTAGCATAAGGCGCCCACCATTCCCAAGTGTTTACAGCTTCAACTAAAACTGCGACAACGACTTGCTCTTCAGGCGGAGCATCAAAAGGCGCATAGGCAACCATCCAAGAATGCCAGTGATTTTTTCCAACACCATTAACTTCCGCAGTTCCAGTTTTTCCCGCAATCTGAACAGAAGTATTGTGCATAGGATAAACCGCTGTTCCATCTGTAATTGTGTACCTCAAATTCCTTTGAATTTCTTTCCAGATTTCAGGAGCTACAGTTGACTCACGCATTACTTCTGGGTTTATTTCTTGAACTGAATCATTTGAAGAATCACGAATTTCTTTGAGCAGATGCGGCCTATAAATTTTTCCACTGTTGCAAACCATCGCCATCATATTCGCAACATGAAGAGGCGTTGCAAGAGTATAGCCCTGCCCGATTGACATATTCATTGTATCGCCACCAAGCCATTTTTCATGGTAACGGCGTTCTTTCCATTGCGGCGTAGGAACAAAACCATTGCTTTGAGCAGGCAAATCAATTCCAAGGCTCTGACCGAATCCAAATTCCTTGGAATAACTTGCAATTCGCTCTACTCCAAGATGATCAGTTCCTATGACCCAGAAATAAACATCACAACTCTGGGCAAGCGCATTTTTTAAATCAAGCCAGCCATGACCAGGAAGCCCGATATGGCAACGGAAAACACGGTCTCCATAAGTAATTCTTCCTGGACATTCTATCTTCTTTTCCGCAGGAAAAACTTTTTCCGAAAGAACCGCAGTGCTCATAATAATTTTAAAAGTTGAAGCCGGAGGATACTCTGCATTTACAACTCTATTCAGCATTGGCTTATTTTTGTCCGCAGCAAGTTTTGCATATTGGACAGAAGCGTCATCTTTTGAAAATATATTGGCATCAAAATACGGATATGAAACCATGGCAAGAATTTCCCCGGAAGCAGGCTTTAAAACAACCGCAGCCCCTACCCGCTCTCCAAGGGCTTTTTCTGCCAAAGTCTGAATTTCACTGTCAATTGTAAGAACAAGATTTTTTCCACTTACAGGCGGAACTACAACAGGATCTTCATTCAAGATTCTCCCGTGAACATCAACTGTGCGGCTTATGCTTCCTTCTTTTCCCTGAAGCAAACTGTCATACTGCCTTTCAATTCCAGTTTTTCCAACGATTGAATTTGAAGTGTAGCCTTTATTGTACATCAGCTTAAGTTCTTCATTTGTAATATCGCCTACGTATCCCAAGACATGGCTCATAGAACCAGTTTCAGCATAATAGCGGACAGGCTTGTTTCTCCAGGAAACTCCAGGCAAATCAGTCAGATTTTCGGCAATATTCGAAATAATTTCAAAGGGAACGTTCGTCTTTATTTCAATAGGCGAAAAGCTTCTTCTAAGCCGCTGCGGAATTTTTGCGTCAATATTCGATTTTGAAATTCCAAGAAATTTAGCAAGTTTCGTTGCAACAGTATCAAAATATCCCTGCGGAATTTCGCCTGGAATCAAATCAACAGCAAAAGAATCTGTATTAATAACCATCGGCAGTTTTGCTTTTCTGTCAAAAATTTCTCCACGCTGAGCCGCAATTGTTGTTATAGTTCTTGAAATTCGAACAGAGCGGGTTTGATACTGCGCACCTTCCAAAATCTGAAGACTAAAAAGTTTCAGCGCATAAACAGCAAAAAAAACAGAAATAATTCCAAGTAAAAATGAAACTTTATAATTTTTTTTAAGCGAGCCGCTTTTGTTTTTTGAATCTTCAAAAGCTGAATCAAAACGATTTTTTCCGCTCATTGAAAAATGTTCTCCGGTTTTAAAATAATGCTGTTTCTGAACAGCCTCAAAAATTTAAAAACAAAAGGACTTAGAAATCCATTCAATAAAATTTCAAATAAAAAACTGAAAGAAAAAATTTTATACGAAGCGACAATAAGAGGAAAAAAAACGGAAATGAGATAAATAAAAAGAACTTTCAATACCGTAGCACAAATTCCAAGAAAAAGCGGAACAAAAAATCCCTCTGTATTCAAGGACTTGTTGAAAATTCCGCCCAAATATCCAAGCACAGATCTAAGAAGGCAGTTCAGTCCAAGCGGACATGCGCTCAAAAAGTCCAAGAACAAGCCGGAAACAAAACCTGTAGTTTCACCGATTAACTTTCCGTTATTTATAGAAAAAAACAAAACGCAAATCAAAGACAAGTCTGGCAAAGCCGGAAGAAAAACAATATTCGAAAGAACTGCGGCTTCAAAAACAGAAACAAAAAGCAGAATGGCAGAACTTGAAAAAAAAGCTCGTAACATTTTTTCTCCAAACAATAAAAGCGCTAATTCTTTGCAAGCGGCGGCTTGTCATTTAAATTTTTTTGGTCAACAACAAGCACGTTTTCCAGACGCAAAAAATCTATAACAGGCTCAAGCTCAATGCTAAGCGATGAATCGTAATCAAGAATTTTGATTTTAGAAATACGGCCAATAGGAATATCTTTGACATAGTTTCCATTTTCTCCGCTAGTAACGACAATATCGCCATGATTCAAGCTGTCAAAAACTCTTTTCCGTATATACTGAAGATTTAACGGACTTCCATATGAACCATTTCCTGAAACAATTCCAATATCTCGAGTATTTTGAACCCGCGCGGAAATATTGCATTTTGTGTCGTAAACAGGCATTACAAGACTTGTATCAATACCAGCTGTAACAACTTTGCCTACAACGCCGACATTTCCATTTTGAATCGCAATAACAGGAAAACCTTTTTTTATTCCGCTTCTAGCACCTTTGTTTATTGTAATTCCAGAATAAAGATTGTCTGGGTCACGTCCGATTATTTGTGCAGGAATATTTTTATATTCAATTTCAGAGGCAAACTGAAGCTGTTCACGCAGGCGTTCATTTTCTTTTCTGATTTCGACATTGTTGCGCTGCATGAATTCATAGTCTTTAAGTTTTTCTGAAAGCTCATTGTATTCTTTTTGAAGAACTGTAATATCTCTTATTGATGTAACAATTCCAGCTACAGCACTTATCGCAGAACTGCTTCCTTTTTGAATTAAAGAAACTACAGAAAAACCAACTTTATTAAAATTGACAACAAATCCGCCACCAGAAAAACCTAAAAGCACTCCGCTGAAAACAACAAGAAATGCCAAAAGAATTTCCGCAGTTTTTATGCGGATAGAAGCTTTAAATTTTCCCGCCATGAGCAAACAACCCGATGTTTTTAGTCATTCAAATTTTCATAAATTGAACGACGAGTAGACATATCCTTGAACAATTCAAATGCTTCGCCTGCGCCTTTTGCAACGCATTCAAGAGGCTTTTCTACGAGGAACACAGGAACACCAGTTTCTTTCTTTATCAAATCTTTCAAGCCTTTTAGCATTGAGCCGCCGCCAGACATAACAATTCCACGCTCAACAATATCAGCTGCAAGTTCAGGAGGAGTGCGTCCCAAAGTTTTCTTTATTTCTTCAATGATTTTTGAAACCGGCTCTTTCAAAGCTTCACGCACTTCTACAGAATCAACTTCAAGGCGGCGTGGAAGACCTGTAATCGCATCTCCTCCGCGGATTTCCATTTTCCGGATTTTATCATCATCGATATTTTTTTCGGCAATTGCATTTCCAATTTCAATCTTAAGACGCTCCGCAGTCTGCTGTCCAATAATCAGGTTATGAACAGAACGAATATGCTTTATAATCGCCTCATCAAAAGCATTTCCTCCGATTCTAATTGAACTTGTAACAACCATTCCGCCCAAAGAAATAACTGAAACTTCTGTAGTTCCACCGCCAATATCGCAAACCATGTGTCCGGCTGGCTCGTAAATCGGAATTTCAGCGCCAATTGCAGCGGCAAGACTTTCCTCAATCAACTTTACTTCTTTTGCACCAGCCTTCAAAGCGGCAGCCATTACCGCATCCTGCTGAACCTGAGTAATGCAAGAAGGAATTCCGATTTTCATTCTTATAGACTTAAAAAGATTGTGCCGCGGAATTACTTTTGAAATAAAATACTTAAGCATTTTTTCAGTCGAATCACTGTCTGAAATAACACCGTCCGCCAAAGGTCTTATAGCGACAATATTTCCAGGTGTCTTCCAAAGCATTCTTTTTGCCTCAACACCAACAGCTTCAATTCTTCCAGTTCCTTTTTCAACTGCCACAACTGAAGGCTCGTCAATAACAATTCCCTGCCCACGGACATAAATCAGTGTATTGCAAGTCCCCAAATCAATTCCTATATCAGTTGTAAAATTATCAAGAAAGCTCATTTTTCCTCCTCCAAGCTTTTCTGTAAAATTCAAATTTCTATAGACCTGACATTTTTTTCAGCGCGCCTTTATGGTTGAACTGAATTTTCAGGCATTTGCGCCATTCAGACCGAGCTTTTATATTATCGCCTTTTTTCTCATATAATACACCAAGTCCGTAATGCGCGTCAGCAGAATTTTGATTTTTTTCAAGAATTGAATTAAATTCTTTTTCCGCATCCGAAAAATTACCTTCACTTGTATATATCTGCCCAAGAAGAATATGGCTGTCGTCCAAAAGCTCTTCATTCTGGCTTGTTTCCATAACGCGGACAAGATACTGCTTTGCAACAGATTCCTGCCCACTATTGCAATACTGTTTCGCAATGTTGAACAAAAGCGTGTCAGTTTCACGCACAAGAAGCGCCTCTGTAAAAGCCGCAATGCTTTCATCAGTTTCACCAAGAGACGCATAGCTTAAACCAAGCAAAAGCGGAATATCAACTGATTTATATCCATTTGAAACCGCAAGCAAAAGATATTTTACAACCAAGTCAGCATAATAATGGTAAGCTGAAACTTTGTTCTTATAAAAATACGCTCGGCCAAGCATATATTGAATCTGCGGAAGCGTGTCTTTTTTACATCCATGCATTGCTTTTCTAAGGCTGAAAATCGATTTATCCAAAAGCTCTTGAGACTTTATATTGTCAGTCTCTGATTCAGCCAGCATAAATGAACTGTAGCCCAAAAAAGTAAGAGCAGCATTATGATAAGGATTTTCATCAAGAATTTTTGAAGCTGAACTATAAACAGATTTATAACCATCTTCCGTGTGAAGCGACCAGTTTTTGTACATCGAATCAACTGAATCAAGCTTAAAAAATTTGTTTCCGATAAATTTTATAAAAATAAAAGAAAGCAACGTTACAAAAACAATTGCAAAAGACGCGATTATAAACTTAATGACAAAGGTTTTCCTTTTATGATAGAATAAGTCTAAACCGTATCTAGCTTTCATTTTCCCCACCCGAAAAATGCAATAAACAAAATCAAATCCGCTTTCAGAAAAACTGAAGCAAACAAAAATAAAAAAAAGGATATGGTAAGCCGGGTTCTGGAACGTTTTATTAAAAAACGTGTTGACCATCTATCTGCAATGCCAGTTGCCCGGCATTTCCAGCAATCTACCCGCAGCATAAGGCCGGAAAACCAAACTGCTATATGATTTTGCTCCTAATGAGGTTTACTTATGCCGTTTCTGTTGCCAAAAACGCGGTAGGCTCTTACCCTGCCTTTTCACCCTTACCCATTACAGGCGGTAATTTTCTGTAGCACTTTCTGTCGGCAAAGAAACTTTACTGAAAACCAGCAGTTTTTCTTTTCCGCCCGGTTATTGCCCGGCATCTTTTCCGGAGGAGCCCGGACTTTACCTCACTAAAAAGAAATCATCATCTCTTTTAGCGCGATCAACATATCCTTATTTTTTTAATTTTCATAATCAAGGGATTTGATAGAAGAATCTGAATCTTCTGAATCATCGCCCTCAATATCAATAAGATCCTCATCATCAAGAAGATCTTCATCCATGTCATCAGCTGAAATGTCATCATGAATTGAAACATAGTTTTCATCCAAATCAGCGGCTTCTTCATAGAAAAGAATTCTGCTGCAATAAGGACAGAAAAGTATTTTTTCTCCATGGTGAACTTCATTTGCAAACTGCGCCGGCAAAATCATGTGGCAGCCATCGCAAACTTTTCCTTTTACAGCGACAATTCCTTTGCGGTTTCTTTTTATTATTCTCTGAAACTTCATAATTGTTTCAGAATCAATGCCTTCTGACCATTTTGCTTCTTCTGATTTTAAAGCCTCAAGTTTTTCATTGCAAGAAGCAATTTCCTTGTCAAGATTTTCCCGGGCCTCATTTACATCTTTTTCTGTTGAAGCAATCAAATCTTCTTCGCTCTTAAGCAAATCGTTAAGCTCAGCCATGCTTTTTTCTTCACGCTGAAGCTCTTTTCTTTTTGAATCTTCCAAAGCCTGCGCTTCTGAAATTTGCTTTTCAAGAATTTCATATTCACGGTGTGTGGAAATCGAATCCATTCCCTTTTCGCCTTCTTCACGCTTTCTTTGGGCTTCATCGAGTTCAACTCTTAAACGAGCGACAATATCTTTTTTTTCTTCGTAAAGCTTATTTTTTTCGATATATTCTCTTTTGAAACGGTCAAGGCTTTCCGTGCTGCCATCAAGAGTTTTCGGCAATTCCTCAACTTTTGCTTCAATTTCATATTTTTCAGCAAGCACGTCCTGCAAGTTTTTTAATCTTTCTAATTCTTCTGTCATTTGCATAGATGGCAACCTCTTGTAAATTCTATATATAGGTGCAGTATTTTACACAATTTCGACTTTTATGTCTACACGATTTCCTTTAAGAATCAATGTAGTCCCTAAGACCGCTTGAACGGCGCGGATGTCTAAGTCTTCTTAAAGCCTTTGCTTCAATCTGGCGGATTCTTTCCCTTGTTACATTGAAATAAAGACCTACTTCTTCAAGCGTAAGAGAATATCCGTCATCAAGTCCGAATCTCATTTTTAAAACTTCCTGCTCACGCTGCGGCAATGTGCTTAAAACAGAACGAAGCTGTTCCTGAAGCAATGTATACGCAGTCTGGTTAGCAGGATTTTCAATTTCCTTGTCCTCAATAAAATCTCCCAAAGAAGAATCTTCTTCCTCTCCAATCGGAGTTTCAAGAGAAATAGGCTCTCTAGCAACATTTTTAACTTGCTTTACACGCGCAAGAGGCCATGAAAGCTGCGCTGCAATTTCTTCATCAGTCGGTTCTCTTCCATATTTTTGCATAAGCTGTCGGCTCTCGCGGACAACTTTGTTTATCTGCTCAATCATGTGAACCGGAACACGGATTGTTCTTGCCTGATCAGAAATAGACCTTGTAATCGCCTGCCGAATCCACCAAGTCGCATAAGTTGAAAATTTATAGCCTTTGCGATATTCAAATTTTTCAACAGCCTTTATAAGACCAATATTTCCTTCCTGAATCAAGTCAAAAAGCTGAAGTCCGCGGTTTGTGTATTTTTTTGCAATTGAAACAACAAGTCGAAGGTTTGCATTTATAAGCCGGTTTTTTGCCTGTTCAAGCTGCAATCTTCCGCGCTCGATTTCCTTCTTCATTTCAAGAATTTCATCAACGGAATTTTCAAAATCGTATTCAAGTTCGCGGAGTTTTCGGTCAATTTTCTGAATTTCAGTATAATCAGAACGAATTTCATCAGCAGTCATAGCAAGCTCTTTTTCAAGCTTTGCGGATTCAGTTCTGATTGCAAGACGACGGCCAATTGAACGAAGACCAACAGCATCCGTAATCCGCAGTTTTTTCATGCGGCGCTCTTGAATCAAGTGGTACTCGTCAATTTTTTTTGAAGCCGTAATAAATTTTGCGCTGAAAGTTTCAATTTCTTCAGTTTGGAGATCTGCATTTAAAAGCGATTCTTTTATAAAATCTCTTACTCGCTTTAAATTTTCATCAGAAAAAATATTTATTGTAGGATCTTCAGAATGAAGCTGTTTTTTCAATGCCATGTATTCAGACATTTGCTCGCGAATCGGCTTAACATATTCAACATAGCAGCTTCTCAAGCGGCGACGTTCAGCCATAAGCTCGTTAATTTCTTTTCTGGCTTTTCCAGGCTCATGAGGATCTATTTTTTTATAAATTGTGTGGCAAATCTGATAAAATTCAGGAATAATCATGCCGGAATTTCTTATGACATTTTTTATTATATTCTGACCGTCTTCCATTTGCTTTGAAAGAATGACTTCCTGCTCTGCCGTAAGAAGATTTTCTTTTCCAATTTCACGCAGATAAAGCCTGATTGGATCATCAATTCCAGATTCCTTGTCATTTGAAACAAGACGGTGCTTTTCGTCAAACTTAGAATCATCTTCGGAATCAGAAAGAGAATCCTCGTCGTCCTCATCTTCCTCCTCTTCATCGTCCAGAAGATTGTCCTCTTCCATAACCTGAATATTGTTTTTTGTAAGAAGCTGAAGAACCTCCTCCATTTTTGGAGAATTCACAAATTCAGGCGTTAAAATTTCAGTGATTTCGTCCCATGAAATAATCTGCTTGCTGCACGCATAGTCCAAAAGTTTTTTTACATTTGGATCAAGAACTTCTTCTGAATCCTGCTCGGAATCCGCAGACTCTTCCTCATCTTCTGAATTTTCTTCTTGATCAGAGTCATTTTCTTCTGATTCATCAAATTCGGTTAAATCCGCAGTTTTTTTGTTTTTTTCTGATTTTGATTCAAGTGATTTTTTTTCTTTTTTAACTGATTCAGATTTTTTTTCAGGTGACTTTCTAGCCATTGATTAATCCTTCAAATTTTCAATTTGGAAATCAAGTTCCATTTTTTGTTTTGCAAGTTCCGCTAAAAGAGCCTTGTCTTCCGGCAAAATACTCCTCGACAAAGAGGAAATTTTTTCCATAAGATACATTTTTTTTCGCTTGTAAGCATTTCTTTTCAAGTAATTTATACAACTTTCGGCAGATTCTTGAATTCGCCCAGTATTTTTGCTTATAGCTTCAATTATAAGCTTTCTGAAATTTTCCTGATCTATCCGGTTAAGTATATTGCTTACTGAAAAAGAACCGTTTTTCTGGCACTCTTGCATAACAGCAAAAAGTTGCTTGGAATAACTGTCCGACAAATCATCAACAGAAACACATTCACGCATTTTTTGGAAAAGACTGACATCTTCAGTTACGGCTGTCATAACAGCTTGCAGTTCAGCGGTTACTTTAATTTTTTCAGAATCCGCCTGGTTTTTCTGCTCCGTAATTACATTTCTAAAACGGTATGAAACCTTGTCCCGGTTGAAATAATCCCTTCGAGCAGCCTCCTTTTCTATACCGTATGTCTGGCACAACTGATCCAGACAGGCATCTTTCTGAACATCCGACTGCAAAGAATCTATGTACTCAAAAAAATCTAACGACGCCTTAGACTTGCCCATAGGGGTATCTTTAGGATAGAGTTCTTGCAGTTTAGACAACAGATAATCAGAATCAAATATAGCATTATTGACTTCATTCGTCAAGTATTCAGCCCCGAAATTCAGCATAATTTCAGCAGGATCTTTTCCGCCGGAAAGCCTTATCACTTTTACAGCCACATCTTGTTTTCTGCACATAAGAATTGCGCGTCTTGTAGCTTTTTGTCCAGCCCCGTCAGAATCAAAAGAAAGATAAATTTCTTCAACAAAATGCTTTACAAGTGAAATTTGCTCATCAGTAAGAGATGTTCCCAAAGGAGCGACCGCCCAAGTAATTCCGCACTGATGATAAGCAATGCAGTCCATGTAGCCTTCGCAAAATATTACTTTGCGCTTTTCTCGTATTGAAGATTTTGCAAAATTAAATGCATAAAGAGTGCTTCCCTTTTTATATTGAATCAAATCGCCGGAATTAAGATATTTAGGAGACTTTTGAGCATCGCCGCGCAAAAAACGTCCGCCCATAGCTACAATATCTCCGTCCTTGTCAAAAATCGGAAACATCAGCCTGTCTGAAAAAAAAGCGCAGTCCGGATAATTTTTACTAAAAAGACCTGAATTATTCAAAAAGTCTTCGGAATAATTTTTTTTCAAAAGGAACTGCTTTAGCCATTTTCGGTCTGAAGGACTGTAACCAATTTTGAATTTTTCAAGTGTTTCCTGAGAAAGTCCTCGCTTTAAAATGTAGTCAAGTGCAAATTTTCCGGCTGGAGTTTCCATAAGCATATAGTGAAACATTCCGGCAACTCTTGTATACAAATTCTTATATTCATCCTTGATTTTTGAAGCTGAAGAATCAAAACTTTTTGCAGAACCACTTGAATATGAAAGCTGAACCCCTGCTTTTTTTGCAAGAAACTCCACTGATTCAACAAAAGAAATCTTTTCCATCTCCTTTACAAAATCAAAGACATTTCCAGAAGCTCCGCAACCAAAGCAATGGTAAAATTTTTTATCTTGTGAAACACTGAACGAAGGAGTTTTTTCATTATGAAAAGGACAGCAGCCCCACCAGTTTGAGCCGCGCTGTTCAAGAGAAACGTACTCGGAAACAAGGCTGACAATATCAGTTTTTTCCGCAACTTCGTCAATTGATTCTTTAGCTATCAGACCGGGCATTTGATTTTAAAAACCTTTTGAATAGTAATTTGTATTTTCCGCCGCCTTATGCTGGTCAAAATTCTTTGAAAATGTATGGCGTCCAGTCGCAGGGTCTGTGAGAACAAAAAAGTAATAGTCGGTTTTAGCAGGATTAAATGCAGCTGTCAACGCGACAAGCCCGGGATTTGAAATAGGCCCTGCAGGAAGTCCTGCCCACTTGTAAGTGTTGTAAGGACTGTCAATCTTTAAATCATCGTAAGTTATGCGCTCTGGATGCGGCTTTCCTTGAATTTCAGTCAAAATATACTCAATTGTGGCGCAGGAATAAAGTCCGATTCCATGCTTAAGTCTGTTTGTAAAAACACTGGAAATAATAGGAGCTTCAGACTTGACTCGGTACTCGCGCTCAACAACCGAAGCCAAAGTAACAAGCTCATGCAGTTCCAAAGGAGAGAGCTCTTTAGCTTCTAAAATTTCTGCGGTTTTAGAAAAAAAGTTGTCAGCCATAATGCAAAGAACATCCTGCGCTTTCATTTGAGCTATAAAAAAATAAGTGTCAGGAAAAAGATAGCCTTCAAAATTCTCGGCTGGAATTTTATATTTTTCCAAAAGTTCTGAATTCTTGCAGTAAAACAAAAAATCTTCAGCGGAACAAATATTTTTATCCTCAAGAATTCTTGCAATTTTTGACATTGTAAGGCCTTCTGGAATAACAACAGAAATATATTCGCTTGCACCAGACTGCAAAATCAAGTAAATTTCTTTTAACCCCATCGAAGTGCTTAAAGTATATGAGCCGCTTTTCAAGCTGAATGGCTTTGTTCTGTCAAAAACACTGAACCTTGCGGCATAATAAAAAGCATCAGCCGATTTCACAAGCCCTTTTTCCTTTAAAAGAAGCGAGATTTTTCTTACAGAAGCTCCAGAAGGCACGCTGATTTTTTCAACACGGCTATTTTCCACGGAATCAACAGGCTTGACAACATAAGCCCACATTCCAAAAGCTGCAACAAAAAGAATTGAAAGCGCCGCCAGAATCCATGTAAAAAAAACAACAATCTTATATAAAATCCGTTTCAAAGCTGAATTTCCTGACCTTCTTTTGAAATATAAAGATTTAAATTTCCATTCGACTTATATTTTTTGTAGTTGTTTCCAGCATCAAGAATTGAATCAAGTTTTTTATCATCGTAATTCGGCTCATGGTGAAAAAAGTAAAGGTTCTTGATATTCCAGTTAGAAGCAAAATCTATTGCGGAACTAAAAGAGTTGTGCCCCCAGTTCACTTTTTTTGCAGCCTCCGGATTTGTATACTGGCTGTCAAAAACCAAAACATCAGCATTTTCAAAAAATTTATTTCTTGTGCAATTCTTGTCAAAATCTGAAGTCTGAAGCTCAACATCCGTGCTGTAAATAAAGCGTTTTCCGTCCTCTTCAAATGAATAAGAATATGAATCTCCCGGATGAAACATTCTGTGGCATTCTATTTTAAGACCGCCGATTTCTATTGGAGTTCCTTCTTGCATAAAATGAAACGAAAGCTGATTTTTCACAGATTCAAAGCAAGCATTTATTGGAAAATACGGAAGGCTGCTCTGACGCTCAAGATATTCCTCGGCATTAGCAAAAGGTGTATAAATGTCGATTTTTGAATTAGGCGAAAAAGACTGTCCGAAAAACGGAAATCCTTGAATATGATCCCAGTGAAAATGCGAAAGAAAAATATTATAATGCCTACTTTCCGGCTGACGGCCAGCAACAGAAAATTCCCTTAGACCAGTTCCGCAGTCAAGCAAAAAAAGCTCGTCTGATTTTGACCTAAGTTCTATGCAAGGAGTGTTTCCGCCTATAGTTCCATAAATCCATTCAGGCAGAGATGAAAGGAATTTCATTTTTGACTCGGCGCTTTCCAAATCCTTTGGGGAAATACGGGAAACAACGGCTGCAATTTTTGCCTGTACCTGAGCATTTTTCAGCGGCGTAGGCAAAGACCCCCGAACTCCCCAGAAATGAATCAGCACTTTCATCCTCCATAAAATTCCGTAGAATTTTTGAGATTATAGTATACAGAAATTGAAACAAACTGTAAACAGATTATTCCTTGCTTTTGTTTTCAAATTTCGTATAGCTTGAAAGGAAAATAACATCAACATCGCCAATCGGACCGTTGCGCTGTTTTGCCACAATCAGCTTTCGCTCTTGAACCGGATTATAGCCTTCATTGGTTTCCTTATTGTCGTTCCGCTTTCCGTGAATAAACATTACCATGTCGGCATCCTGTTCAATCGAGCCAGAGCCTCTAAGCTGTGCAAGATTCGGCTCTTCTCCTTCTGCTGCTCTTGCAACTTGGCACAAAACAACAATCGGAATTTCAAGTTCGCGCGCAAGGCTTTTCAAGGACTTTGAAATTGCAGACTGCTGTTCAAAAAGCTGGGCATCAGGATTTTCGCTAGTAATAAGTCCAATATAGTCGATAAAAATAATCTGAACTTTCTGATTGACTTTCATGCGCCTTGCCATCGCCCGCAGATCAAGAAGCTTCATGTTCGGCGTGTCAACAATATAAAGAGGCGCATTGTAACATTCTCCCGCCGCATCCTGAAGTTTTTTAAAATCTTCTATTTTAAGCATTCCGTTTCTAAGCTTTGTTCCAGGAATTCTCGCAATCTGAGAAAGAAGACGCTGAGCAATCTGATCCGCAGACATTTCCAAGCTGAAAAATCCGCACGGAATTCCACGGTCAATCGCAATGTTTTGCATCATGCTCAATGCAAGGGCAGTTTTTCCCATTGAAGGGCGCGCGCCAATTATAATCATTTCGCTGTTTTGAAAACCGCTTGTCATGCTGTCAAGATCGTTAAGTCCAGATGGAATTCCGGAAAACGCATTTTTATTTTTGTATCTCGTATCGATTATCTGAATAACTTTAGGCACAACATCTTTCATTGCAAGAACTTGCGCAGATTGATTTATATCAGTGAGCTTGAAAATCTTCTGCTCTGCATCTTCAAGAATAGAGCGGCTTTCTTTTGTTTCATCAAAACTGGATGCTTTTATTTCAGAGGAAATTTTTATAAGATTCCGCCTAGTAGACTGGTCAAGAACAATCTTAGCGTAATAGTCAACATTCGCGCTTGTGGGAACAATATCCGTTAAAGAGGAAATATACGCTACTCCGCCGGCAGCCTCAAGTTTTCCATTTTTTGTAAGGTCATCAACAAGAGTCAGTAAGTCGCCTTTTATTCCAGCTGAAAAAAGATGCATCAAGGATTCATAAATAAGCTGATTCTGCTGACTGTAAAAATTTTCGCTTCGCAAATATGTTACAACATCGCTTACAGAGCTCCAGTCCAGCAAAAGAGCTCCAAGAACAGCCTGTTCTGCCTCAACATTATGAGGAGGTATCTTATCTTTTAAATCCATTTTTCCTCTTTGCAATAGCACGGTCAAGGCAAAATAACGACAAAAACCTCGACTCGTCCATTTTTACGGTTTCAGTAAACCCTAAATAAAAAAAACCGCAAGAAAAATCTCACGGTTTTATTTTTCCTAAGCAATTTTAGACATTACTCAGACTTTGCCTCTTCAGCTGGAGCCTCATCCTTTTTTGCAGGAGCTTCTTCCTTCTTAGCAGTTACATCATCCTGTGATTTTACTGTAACTTTTACTTCAGCTACTGTAGTTTCATAAAGATGAACTTTTACAGAATAAGAGCCTGTATTTTTGATTGTGTGTCCAGGAATTTCAACTTTCTTGCGCTCAATCTCAAATCCACTCTTCTTGTAAAAGTCAGAAACTGTCTGATTTGTAACAGCTCCGTACAATTTGCCATTGTTTCCAGCAGGCATAGAAATAACAACTTCAAGAGCCTCAAGTTTTTCCTTCAAGCTCATGCTGTCCTTGCGCTTCTGTTCCTTGCGAGCTTCAATTTCAGCCTTTTTTGTAGCAAAATAAGCTTCTGTTTCTGGCGTGCATGGAACTGCAAGCATACGAGGGAAAAGATAGTTGCGGAAATATCCATTTGCAACATTCTTTACATCACCCATTTCTCCAAGGTGTTTTACATCTTCATTAAGAATTACTTTCATTTTTTCAAGCTCCTATAAAATTTTAGTTTTACGCAGCTCCACCAGGAGTTGGTTTCACTGCTAAAAAATTAGTCTGCAACAAAAGGAAGAAGACAAATTGCACGCGCACGTTTAATTGCAGCTGCAACTTCTTTTTGGTGTCTTGCACAAGTTCCAGTTATGCGGCGCGGAAGAATCTTGCCACGTTCTGTTGTAAAGCGGCGAAGTCCATCTGCATCTTTGTAATCAATTTTTCCCTTGTTTGCGCAAAAGCGGCATACTTTCTTGTGTGAGAAAAATTTTCCTTTTCCACGAGCCCCACGAACTTCATCTTCACGTCCTGAATCCTGAAGCTGCTCCTGTGTTACATTTGTATTTTCGTTTACTTCTTTTTCGTCTGCCATAATATAGCTCCTGTTTTTAAGAGTTTTTTTTAAACTGCGGAAACCGAATTAAAACGGAATATCTTCAGGGAAACCAGCGTTGTCTCCGCCAAAAGCTTCTGAAGAAGGCTCATATCCGCCGCCGGAAGACTGATTTTGAGAATAAGAAGCGCGCTGCTGATAACCCCCGAATGAATCAGAGCCGCCGTTATTCTGACTTCCAGAAGACCTTGAGCCCAAAAGCTCAACTGAGTCAGCAAGAATATTTACCCTGCTGAATTTCTGTCCGTCTTTTTCCCATCTGTCCTGACGCAAAGAACCTTGAACCGCAATTTGTGTTCCTTTAGTAAGATACGGCTTGATACCTTCCGCGCCTTTTCCGAAATATGAAACATCGAAAAAGTTTGCCTCGCTGACCCACTGGTCTCCATCTTTTTTGCTGCGGTTTACAGCAATAGAAATAGAAGCTACAGCAGTTCCGCTGTTAAGATACCTTAATTCTGCGTCTCTTGTAAGTCTTCCTACAATAACAACGCTGTTTATATCAGAAGTCGCCATAATCTACTCCGGAATTTTTTGTCTTATACGTTCTTTGATTCAATTAAAACAAAAAGATATTTCAAAAGATTGTTGTTGAATTTGAATTTACCGTCAAGCTCAATAATTTTAGCAGGATTCAATTTCAGTGTAAAAAGAACAAAGTGTCCGCGTTTCTGTTTTTTTACTTCGTATGTAAGATCACGGTCGCCGAAAACTTCCTCTTTTTCGATTTCTGCGCCGAAACTTGCAAGGTCAGCTCTAAGAGTTTCAAGACCGGCCTTAGATTTTTCTTCCTCTAAAGGAAAGATTGTCATAAGTTCATACTTTCTCATCGTATGTTTCTCCTTATGGTCAGAATGGGAGCCGCATACGCAACTCCAAGGGGTAATTGATATTAGCAGTTTTTATATGGATAGTCAACGAAACTTCAAAAAAGTTCAGTATTTTTTAGAAAAATTTAATTTTGCACTAGAGTTTTTATAAATATTCAAGTATACTCTTGTCTATTGCATTTTGAAAAATACCAAGATCTTATTTTTTTAAGTTCGATGTGATTTCAAAAGTTTTTACATTAGGAGAGTGCAATAAAAACTTCGTCTGAAATAGCGTCAAAGTTTTTATTCACAAGTTTGCGTTGCAAACTTCCTTATCAACTGCATATTCTCATTTCATTGCGAATATGCTCAAAAAAGCCAAATCGGAAATTGAAATTTCCTCATTGACTTTTTATGGGAGAAAAAAAAATGAACAAAGCTGAACTTATTGAAAAAATGGCAAAATCGACAGGGTTGCCAAAAAAAGACACAGAAAGCGCGCTCAAATCATTTCTTGAGATTGTTTCAAAGGAACTTGAAAAAGGACATGACGTACAGCTCATCGGATTCGGAACATTTTCAGTTGGAAAAAGAGCGGCAAGAGAAGGACGCAATCCTGCAACTGGAGAAACTATCAAAATCGCAGCTTCAAAAACACCAAAATTCAAGCCTGGAAAAGCACTCAAAGACCGCTTGAACAAAAAATAAAAAATCAGTTTCAAAAGTTTTTGCAATTCATAGAATAAATTTCAATGTTTTGCAAAAACAATCTTTCCTTTCAAATATCAGCAATAAAAAAACATATTACTTAAACTGACAATTTAATCAGCACTTAATTTTGCAATTGCAGATTTCTTCTTTTCACTTAAACTGCAAGTATAAAATTGCCTCATGGACAAACCTAGGGATTTATGCAAAATTTTGGGCTCAAACATCCGCTGTTACAGAATAAAATTAAAAATGACGCAAGAGGAACTGGCAGAAAAATCAGGAATAACATCGGTAGGAATTTCAAAAATTGAAACAGGAAAAACCTGGCCTAAAAAAGAAACTATAGAAAAGTTTTTGGAAATTTTAGAAGTAAAGCCGTTTCAGTTATTCACGGAAACAAAAGAAGACTTTATAAAATACAAAAACATCGTTACAGAAACAATATCCGAGCTAGTTGACAAAACTTTTTCCGAGCAGAAAAACACATCCAAGCGAAACAGAAAAAATTTCAAGTTAAAGCATTAATTTTTTTTGAGTTTTTCATATTTTTCTATTGACAAAAAAGTGATGACTTGTTAATATAGCGACACTTGAAACGGGCTCTTAGCTCAGCTGGTACGAGCGTCTGGTTTACACCCAGAATGTCGGGGGTTCGATCCCCTCAGAGCCCATTTCGTTTCGGGACGTAGCGCAGCTGGTAGCGCATCTGGTTTGGGACCAGAGGGTCGCAGGTTCAAATCCTGTCATCCCGATTTAAAAGACTTGTCTTATTTGGGCAAGTCTTTTTTTTTATTTTAAATTATTTTTTTTGGGTTGACTGGAATTTTTCATGTCTTAGAAAAGTTTTATTTTATAATCCCAAAATAAAAATAATTTTTGAAATTTTTCAGGTTTTTCTATTGACATAAATAATAAAAAACAATATAGTCGTATACATCAATTGCCGGTGTAGCTCAGCTGGTAGAGCGGAGGACTGAAAATCCTTATGTCGTCAGTTCGATTCTGACCGCTGGCAATTTCAAGCACTCTTTTAAAAGGGTGCTTTTTTTATTTTTACGGAAATTCACAATGGATGATGAAGAATATTATTCAGCAATGAAAAGACAATACTCACCTGTTTTTCATAAGTCAAAAAAGCAAAAATTTTCAGAATGGAATTCATTGCATGGAAGAGAAGATGCAGAAATGCTGAACGAGCGTGAACGGGAAAAAGAAGCACCGCCTGAAAACAATGCAGAAAACTAGAAAATTTCTCAGAAAAAAGAATTTATTTTTTTTTGCGTAAATTATATAATCGCAGAATGAACATAAGAATTCCGCCTTCAATAAAAAAAGGCTGCACAATCGCCGTAACAGCTCCTTCATTTGGATGCACAACAGAACCCTACACTTCCCGCTTTAATTTTGCAAAGAAAAAATTTGAATCTCTTGGCTACAAAATTTTTGCAGGAGAAACTGTATTTAAAAGCGACGGAAAAGGAATTTCAACAGATCCAAAAAAAGCAGCAAAAGAACTCGAAGATTTTTATTGTTCTGATGAAAATTCCGCAGTTATTTCTGCAGGCGGCGGAGAAATGATGTGCGAAACAGCCGGCTTCATTGACTTTGAAAAAATTTCAGTTGCACAACCAAAATGGTTCATGGGATATTCCGACAACACAAATTTTACATTTCCTTTAGTAACAAAATGCAAAGTCGCGGCAATTTACGGACCGACAATCACAGGTTTTGGAAAAAAATGGCAAACACCTGAACTTTATTCTCTTGGACTTTTGGAAGGAAAAATAAAAGAAATTTCTGGATTTGAAAAATTTCAGCTTCCGAAGAACGACAGCGATTCTACAGAAAATCTTGAAAATTTAACTTACAATCTTACAGAAAAAAAAACACTCAAAATCTTTCCAGGAAAAAATGATTCAGTAAAAATGGAAGGAGTCCTTTTAGGAGGCTGCCTTGATGTTCTTGCAAATTTGTGCGGAACAAAACTTGACAGCGTAAAAGAATTTAACCGCGGCGCAGAAAAAATTATCTGGGTTCTTGAAAGCTGCGACGGAAATCCAGCGGAAATTAGGAGGCAAGTATGGCAATTAAAAAATGCCGGCTGGTTTGAAAAAGCTTCAGGATTTATAATCGGACGTCCGCTCGCTTCTCTTGGAAAAGAAATTTTTGGAATAAATCAGCACAATGCAGTTACAGACATACTTTCAGAATTTAATCTTCCGATAATAATGGACGCTGACATTGGGCACGTAGATCCTGCTGTTCCTATTGCAATGGGAATTCCTGCGGAAGTTTTTGCGAACAGAAAAAATTTCACGATAAAATACAAATGGAGCTGAATTATCATGGAAAATTTTTCAATCAGAATCGCAGAAGAAAAAGATGCAAAAGAAATTCACGACATTTATGATTACTACGTAAAAAATACAGTTGTAACTTTTTCAACTGAAAATCCGTCAATCGAAGAATACAAAAAGCAAATTGCTGAAACAAAAAAAAATTATCCGTATTTTGTCGCGCAAGATTCAAACGGAAGAATTTGTGGATTTATCTACGGACATCAGTTAAGACCTCACGAATCATATAAATGGAATGTTGAATCCACTGTTTATCTTTCCCCAGACGCTCCAAAAAGATGCGGAATTGGAACTGCGCTCTATAAAAAATTTATGGAAACTCTTTCACGCCAAGGATTTAAATATGTCTACGGCGTAATAACTTCAGAAAACAAAATAAGCATTTCAATGCACAAAAAACTTGGGTTTAAGGAAATCGGAAACTTTCCAAATGCAGGAAACAAAAATGGAAAATGGTACGGAATTTCATGGATGCAAATGCAGCTAAGCGAAATCTCTGAAAATCCAAAAGAACCTATTCCGTTTTCAGAATTTAAAATTTAACTGGAGAAACTACTATTTATGGAAGAAAACAAAAACCGTTACCAAGGCGAACTTTTTTTCAACAGAATTTCAAAAAATCAGAAGCACCTGAAAAAATGGGCAAGAAAAAATAGAATTTCATGCTATAGAATTTACGACAAGGACATTCCAGAAATTCCGCTATGCCTTGACGTTTACACATTTCTTCCAGAATTCGTTGAAAACAAAATCGACGCGGCAAAATATAATTCCGAGCTGAATTCTGCAATAAGTGAAAACGGGCAAAAAGCGAGGGAACTTTTAGCGCAGGAAAAGCAAAGAACTTACGCAAGACTTTATCTTTATGAACGTCCTTACGAAAAACCTTTTGAAGAGGAAGAACTATGGCTGAAGGAAATGAGCCTTCAAACTTCAAAGGCGCTGGAAATTCCAGAATCCAATGTAATAGTAAAAATGAGGAAAAGACAGCGTGAAGACGACAGCGGAAAACGAAGCCAGTACAAAAAGGCAGAAGAATCAAACAGCATAAAGGGAATTATTTTTGAGCAAGGCCAGCTCTTTTTTGTAAATCTGACAGACTATATAGATACAGGTATTTTTTTCGATCATAGACCGCTCAGGCTAAAAGTACGCGAAAACTGCAAAGGAAAACGTGTATTAAACCTTTTTTGCTACACAGGAAGTTTTTCAGTTTATGCTGCTGAAGGAGGAGCATCTTTTGTTGAAAGCGTTGACATGAGCAACACTTACACTGAATGGACTAAAAACAACCTTAAGATGAATGATTTTTTGGACACACCGAGCTACAAAACTACACGAATGGACGTTATTCATTATCTTGAAGAAAAATCAAAACAAATAAAAGAAAATGAAAAATTCGATATAATAATTCTTGATCCGCCGACTTTCAGCAATTCAAAAAATACAGACACCACGCTTGATTTAAATAGGGACTGGCCAAAGCTAATAGAAAACTGCTCAAAGCTTTTAAGCTCAAAAGGAATTCTTTATTTCAGCACAAACAGCCGCAAGTTAAAAATGGATGAAAAACTTCTTCCGCCTAAAATGTCAGCAGAAGAAATAACAAGCTCAACAATCCCCGAGGATTACAGAAATTCTAAAATCCACAGGGCTTGGAAAATCACATCAATTTGAATCGTGCATAAAAGTTGACTGCGTTCAAAACTGAAAAAACATTTTCAACATTATCGTAGTCAGCATATTTTATATAGAAATCATCAGAGAGTCCCAGTGAAACTTTCTTAGAGACAGGAAACTCTACAGCGGCTTGAGAAAAAGCAAAATATTCCCAGCCAGTGTCATCGCAATCCTGCTTTTGTGCTTTATACTTGTACATTGCATATCCGTGAACAGTCCAGTCAAAAACGAAGCCAGAATGCGCATTATAAGCAATCTTTTCAACAATCTCAGCACCAGTTGTATATCCGTAATCGCAGGAAACATAATCAGGCTTAGGAACAATTCCACGGCGCAAGTAATAATAATCAGCTGTTCCCATTATAATTCCTGCCAAATGGGACTGCCAGACAAAAGCTCCGTTTTCTGTGTTTATCCTCTGCTTTATGGCGAAACCAGGCGCAAGTGAAGAAAATTCCATGAACGAATGCCACATAAAATCATACTCAAGGACAAGCCCGATAGTTGTATCTCGGTTTTCCCCAAAATCAGGATTTCTAGCAAAAAGCATTCCGTTGCTGAAAATATTTATGCTGTACATGATTTTTTCTTCTGTGGAATCCGCGCCTTCACCAGAACCAAGACCTGCAGAACCTTGCATTGAAAGCTCAAACTGGCTGTACGGAGTATTTGAGTCGTGCCCATAAGGGTCGTCATACACAACATCAAGTCCAACAGTTCCATAAGCCGGGAAAAATTCAGAACAATTGTCGTAAGGGTCTTTTAGCCAAGTATTTGCAAAAGCAAGTCCAAATCCAGTTTTTAAAGAAAAACTTTGCAAAAGTCCGCTCGGTCCTTGCGGGGCTCTTTTAAAAACCGGATCAGTATAAAGTCTAAGCGGGTTCGCAACGTAGCCAAGAAATTTGTGTCCTTTGGCATTTGCTTCAAGACCAAGCCTGTAAACCATTTCTCCTGTAGCAAAACCACCAATTGGAGTATATGTAAGATCGTTTGTTGACGGGGAATTTGTTTCAAAAAAGTATTCCCACATAAAAGAGCCTGCCGCTGAAACAAGCAAAGACTCAAACCAATTCAAATTTGAATTTCTCGCAGCCAGATAATAAAGTCCGCCCTGATAAGGATGCAGAACAAAATTTGTCCAGTACCAGTCGCGGTCAAACTTTATTTTCCTATTCCAAGGCTCTTTTATATCGTCCCAGTAAACTTGAGCCCAGCTAGCTCTTGCAGGACCAAAACGGTTCCATCCGGCAATAACAATATTTGAAAGCAACATTCCACCAGCAGCGACAAAATAGTGTTTTTTTGAATCGAACTCGACAGTCTCACTTGAAAAATCCACGGAAACATCTGTCTTTTCTGCACTTTCAGCAGTCTGCGCAAAAACATTAAAGGCAAAAACAAAAGAACACAAAGTTAGAATTATTTTTTTTAACTTCATAATAACATTCTCCAGTAAGCTTTGGATAAACCTAAAAAAAAAGCAGGCTTATTGCAGCCTGCTTCAAAATGTAAAAGAACAAACTTATTTTGTTTCTGTAGCTTTTACACCGTAGCGCTTGTTAAAGCGGTCAATGCGTCCAGCTGTATCAACAAGCTTCTGCTTTCCTGTATAGAAAGGATGGCAGGCAGAGCAAATTTCAACATGAATATCTGATACTGTTGAGCGAGTCTCAATCACATTGCCACATACACAAGTGATTTTTGTAAGTTTGTAGTCTGGGTGAATTCCCTTTTTCATAACAACTCCTGTTCTTGCCCGGCATTAAAGAAAGACCGGTCAGCACTACATACACTTAAAAAAGTAGTGTTGTATCATTCCCTTACCGTTATCTAACAAATTAACGCCACAAGATAATTTTATTGTTCATCTAGTATATAAAAACAACATCTCATGGTCAATATTCAAATTGAAATTTCGCTAGAATTTTCCTATAATCTCCACATGAAAAAAATAGAAGCATTTGTATTTGATATGGACGGAATTCTTCTTGACACGGAAAGCATCTGTGAAAAAACTTGGATAAAGGCAGGAAAAGAATTTGGAATTCAAGACGAAAAAGCCATGGAACTGTTCAAAAAATGCATCGGAACAAACAAAAACGACACATTCAATATTCTAAAAACTTCTCTCGGAGCTGATTTTTCGGTTCAAAACTTTATGGAGCAAACTTCAATTTTTTTCTCAGAAATTGAAAAATCAGAAGGAATCGCGCTTATGCCTTTTGCAAAACAAACGCTTGAATATTTAAAAGGCAAAGGTTACAGACTTGCACTCGCATCTTCAACCAGAGGTCCAGTCGTAACAAGGCAGCTGAAAAACGCAAGCCTGCTTTCATTTTTTGAGTCACTGTCAACAGGAGATAAAGTTTCACATTCAAAGCCAGATCCTGAAATATACAAACTTGCCTGCAAAAGTTTAAATCTTCCGCCTGAAAAATGCGCGGCAGTAGAAGACAGCCCAAACGGAATAAAAAGCGCAAAATCCGCTGGACTTTTTACAATCATGGTTCCAGACAGAATAGAGCCAGATGAAGAGCTTTTAAAGAAAGTTGATTTTGTTTGCTCAAGTTTAAATGAAATTAAACTGAAGTTTTAAAATTGTGAGCTTTGCTAATAGAAAAAGAAAATTTATTGTAAAAACCATTGCCAAAAAGAACTAAAATGCAACCATTGTAAACTATATTTTTTTTAGATATAATCTCAGCATGTTGTCAATGGAAGTAATTGTAGGAAAAATGGTCTTTGGCGGAGACTGCATAGCGGAAAACAGCGGCGAAAAGAAAATATTTATTCCATATACAATTCCCGGCGAAAAAGTCGAAATTGAAATTGAAAAAGATTTTAAAGATTATAGCATTGCAAAAAATCTAAAAATAATAGAAAAATCCAGATACAGAACTGTCCCCTTCTGCCCTTATTATGGAAAATGTGGAGGCTGTAACCTTCAACACATAGAGCCAGAATTTCAAAGACAGCTAAGAGTTCAGACTTTAAAAGATGCATTTTTTCGAGAAGGAATTGAAGTTCCGCAAATCCAGATTGTTTCGGGTGCAGACAAAGGTTACAGAGCAAGGTTTCAGTTGCACAACGGCGGACTTATGGGAAAAAAAAGCAATGAAATTGTTCAAATTGACCAGTGCCCTTGCGCAACAGAAGAAGTAAATAAATATTTAAAGGAAATTCCATTCAGCGAGCGCCCAAAAGGAAGAATTCATATTTTCGGAAGCAAAAACATAGTTTCAATTCCCGCAGGATTCGATAAAATTGTGGTTGCAGAACAATCAGAAAAAAAGCAAATTGCAACAAAGCGATGTAATGGAAGAAAACAGAAAAAAGCAAAAGCGCGCTACGAAGGAACATCTTCAGAATCAAAAACCGCCTGCACAGTAAATCTCCTTGGAAAAAGCATATCTTTTGACGCTCTAGGATTTTTTCAGTCCAACTTAGAAGTGCTAGAAAAGTCAATTCCTCTTATCACTGGCGGAATTTCTGGAAAAAATGTGCTGGATATGTATTCCGGGGCTGGCACATTTTCTGTTTTTCTTGCAGACACTTTTGAAAACGTTATTTTAGTGGAACACAACAAAAGTGCAGTTGTCTACGCAGAGCAAAATCTTGCTGGAAAAAAGCACAAAAGTTTTGGCGTAAGTGGAGATGTCTGGGTAAAATATCATGCGGAAACTTGCACAAAGGAATGTGGGAATTTTGATGCGGTTGTAATTGACCCTCCAAGAAGCGGAATGGAAAAATCTGTGCAGAAATGGCTTCAAAATTCTCAAATTCCGCAGATAAGAAGCCTTTCTTGTGATCCTTCGACACATGCGCGTGATGCAAAGGCTCTCATAAATTCAGGTTACAGATTGGAAAAACTGTTCCTTTTAGACTTTTATCCGCAAACTGGGCATATCGAAAGCCTTGGAAATTTTGAAAAATGAAAAATCTGTCTAAAAAAACATACATCATAATATTTTTTATAGCAAAAATTTTGATCTTATCTGCTCAAAATTCCTTTACGTCTCAAGAAATTGATTTTACAAATGAAAAGCCTTCTTTTGTATCTGTGCTTGGCGGAAATATCCTCTGTCAGCCTGTAAAAACAAGCTATGGTTACATTGCCGCAGGAGATGGGAAACAAATTTTGGGCTTTTCAAAACTCGGTAAACTTTTGTGGCAAAGAGCCGCTCCAGGAAGACTAAAGCCATTTATTACAGAAGGTCCTGCCGATTTAATTTACGGCGCAACAACAGATTCTACACTTTTTATGATGAATTCCTCGGGGCTTGTCTTGTGGACACAGAAATCAGATTTCAACATAGAAGAAGCTCCTTTGTGCGGAAGAGACGGCAGAATTTTTATTCGCGGAACAAATGGAATTTCCTGCTACGGCTTAAAGGGCGTAAAAAGATGGCAGATTGAAACCGAAATGCAAAATATTTCAATTCCGCTTGTAACTTTAAATGACGGCACAATTTTAGTTTTTCTTTCAAGAACTCACGACGGAAAATCAATTGCAAAAAGGATTTCGCCATTTGGAACAGAAAAAGAAGAAATTATTTTTGCAGGACAAGTTTTACAGGCAGTTTCATGCAAAGAAGGTGTCGCGCTTGCATTTTCAGACGGAAGCATAGGACTTTGCTCTGTAAACGAAAACGGCTCTTATTCAAAATGGACTTTTCTAAAAAAAGATTCAGGTTCTGCAAAACTTTTAGAAGTTTCCGGAAAAATAGCGGCAATATACAAAAATTCAGTTTACTATTTAAACGAAAAAACTGGTGGAAAAATTTCAGAATTTCAAAATGGCGTGCAAAATTTTTTCTATTCAGAGAACACGTCCCAAGGCCTTGTAATTTGCAGCGCGCATAACGGAGCTTGCTACAAAGAAGATGGAAAAGTTTCATGGAAGGCAAAATTCAATCCGCAAAAAAAATGGAATTTTATGTTTGCTTCAGATTCAGGCTATCTTGTTTTCTGCATGAGCAACTGGGCTTTAGAGGTTTTTCAAACCAGGCTGAATTTATCAAAATCACAAGATTCATTTATAGAAAAAAAAGTTTCGCCGTACAACTATAAATATTCCGGAATAAAGTCTGACGATTTTTCAGGGCGCGCGATAAATGAAAACCTTGAAGCTCAAATGAAAGAAAAATTTTCACAAGGAAATTTCGGAGCGGAAGAAGAAAATTGGAATTCCTTAATCCAAAGCGAACTGGGATTTCTTTACGAGGACTGGACAAAAACCGAAAACCTTTTTTATAACGAAAAACCCTATTTTAAAAGAAATATTGATTATTGCCAAAGACTTATAGAACTAGAAAGCGAAAGCGGAATTTACTTTGGAAAACTTTCTTCGCTTTTAAAAAAAACAGACGACCCTTCACTATTGCTTTGTCTTGTCAGGGCTGCCGGAAAAAGCTCATTCGATCCGCAAGGTGAACTTCTTTCTTCTATTGAAATCATTTTAAAAACAAAAACAAGCAAAAATGACAAAAAACTTTTGCAGGAAATTGCTGACTCAACATACGAAATATGCCATTTTATGGGCCGCCCTTCATTTTTCAGAAAAGGCCAGGAAATTTTAAAATACATGCTTTACCCTCAGTTCGATAAAGAAACAAAAGACTATGCTCTAAAAACTCTCGATAAAATTATTGAATCTCAGCTTTAACTTTAAACGCATTTTCGTAGAATTTTTTCAGAAACCATGATAAAATATTTCAGTCTGGAGGAAATATGAACAGAAAGTTTTTAGCCTCGCTGATTTTTGCGGCAGGCTCAGTATTTTTCGTTTCGGCGCAAAATGTAAACGAAAGAGAACTTAGAAGCGCAGGAGACGCAAGCACAATCGTCTTTGAAAACTACGAAGGTCCTCATTCTGTAATTGAAACAGCGGCTGCTATAAGTTCAATTGGCGCAGGACTTGGAAATCAGCTAAAAAATGCAGGAACACAGTCAAGCGGAACATTCGGCGCAAATGGAAAGTATACAGTTATTCATGCAGTCGATCCTTCCGAGCAAGGAAAACTTGACGCAGACATTATTCTTATAAATCCGAACGCAACAGTTGACCACATCAGAAACTTGCGAAGAATCATTGCGTCCTACTTGAGCGCGGCTTACGGATATTCCCAGCAGGACGCTTCGACAGTCGCAACGTTCGTTACTGTATACAACGCAGTTTATAGAAATCAGCTCGACACATTCAAATCAAAATACAAAAACATTGTAATCAGCAATCTTACTGAAAAAAAATGCGGGCTTTCAATAAAATGGAGCGACTGGCCAGGAAATTCACAGATTGTGATTCCGCTTGGAGAATATGCAGAAGGCGGTCTTTCTTCTGTAGACACTTCTGTTATCAGCGACAAAAAAGTTGTTGAATCCATGAAGGAAGATGATGACAAAGGCGTTGACGAGCGCAAAAACATGGTTGACATAAAAGAGCGTGAGGCTGAAAACGCAGAAGCAAAAGCTCAGGAAGCAGCAAAAGAAGCAGCTCAGGACAAGCAGGCTTTAGACGAGCAGAAAAAAAATCAGGCACAGGCTGAAAAAAAAGCGCAGACAAAGCAAAACGAAGCGGACAAAGCAAAAAAAGATGCTGAAAGTGCCAAGAAAGAAGCCGCCGCAGATCCACAGAACAAAGCAAAGCAAGCTGAAGCAAAGCAGGCTGAGCAAAAAGCTGAAAACGCTCAAAAAGAAGCTGACCAAGCAAAATCAAATGCCGATCAGGAACAGCAGAAAACTCAGCAGCAGCAGCAGAAAGCTGATGAATCTGCAAAAAAAGCCGAAGAGCAGCAGCAGAAAGCCGACAAAAAACTTGACGAAGCTCAAAATGAAAGAATGGAAATTGCAAAAGATCAGCAGGAAATTCTTGAATCGGAACTTAAGCAACTTGAAGACGGCACTGTAATCGGACTAAAAGTTGTAAAAGAAGCAGATTACTTAAGTACGCTTGTAAAGGTAAACTCAAAAACTGGAAAAGTCGTAAAAGAATCTCCTGTAAAAGTTATCCGCGGAAGAACAATAATCGCAGTTCAAGATGCAGTTGTCGGAGTTGCAACTGGCGCATCATTCCCAAAAACTTCTGGAGACTCAATATTCTACATGGCTATTTGCGGTGAAAATTCAGGAAAAGGCGCTATAAAACTTTGCCTGATTGACGCATTCAAAATGGAGATTCAAAAAGAATCAGAAGAAAATGTTTCAGAGCATTCAGTTCTTGTAAACAATGGAAGCAATTTTTACTGTGTAATTCAAGACAAATCAGGATGGGTTCTTGGCCGCTATGACAAATCCCTTAACTTGATTCAAAAAAGCGCAGTAAACATTTCAGAAAGCACTCCGATTACAGTTACGGGAAAAGGAATTGTTGTTACAAATTCAAATAATATTCCAGTGCTTCTTTCAGTTTCTGATTTGTCAGTTATAGAACAGTAAAATTAACAAGAAAATGGCTGATCAAAAAATTTACGTTTTTTGGTCAGCCGTTTTTCTTTCAAAAATAAATTTCAGCAGGCAAGAAGTTTTTTATAAAGTTCTTCATAAATCAGCGCAACTTTGTTCCAGGAATATTTTTCATGAATATACCTTGAAGCATAAGAAATCATGCCTTTAAAAATATCACGCCCAGCGTAACGCATTATATTCACCAAAGATGTAAGTTCGGTTTGCAAAGATTCTGATGTATTAGGAAAATAAAGCCAGCCAGTTTCATCATCGACAATTTTGCAAAGTCCGCCAGTCGCATGGGCAACAGGCAAAGTTCCAAAAGTCTGCGCAATAAAATCTTCAAGTCCGCATGGCTCAAAATAGCTTGGATGCAATGAAAAATCAACAGCGGCAACTGCAAGCCGGGCAATGGATTTATTGTATCCTTTTATGTAGACACATTTTCCACTCCATTTTTCAGAAAAAGCAATCAAAGAATTTTCAAGCTCAACAGAACCTTGACCTGCAAAAATAAATCTCACAGGCAAATTTGACTCAAACATTTTTTCAGCGGAATCAAGCATAACTTCAATTCCTTTCTGATGAACAACCCGTCCATGATAAGCAATATAAGTAAAACTAGAATTTTTTTCAGCAGAATCAATAAAGCCAAACTGCAAAGTTCCATCCGCAAAGTTTTTGGAAGCAAGGCTTTGTTTTGAAGCAAATTTTTCCAAGAAGAAATCGCGGCATTTGTATTTTCCTTCCAAGTCGTTTTTTAAAGGATCAAAGGCAAAAGGTAAAAGCGACTTATTTTTGTCAGAAGGTTCGTATTTTGAAAAATCGATTCCGTTTGTAATGCCAATCACCTCAATTCTTTTTTTCTTAAAACCTTCCGAAAGACCTGCAGTGTCGGTTTTTCCTGAAATAATTTCATTAGCATATTCAGGGGAAACAGTAGTAACACAGGCATTTTCTGAAGCCAATAGGAAAGGCTCTATGCATAAACCGTTTTTTCCTTTTTCAAGAATTTTCTTTGGAAGACCTGAAAAACGCTCGGCTTCTTCAATATTTTTAAATTCATGATGATACCCAGGGCCAGCGTTGTGAATCGTTACAACAAATTTTGTCTTTGAAAAAAATCCGGCTACAGCAGGCATAAAGCGAGCAAAAACCGGAATCATTGCAGCAGGAGCATCTTGGCAATGCACAATGTCTGGAATTTCATCATTAAGACAATTTTTTGAATAGCACACAACAGCTTTTTGGAAAAGCATATTCAGAAAATCGTTATCAATATGCCCTTCCCCTTGCCGATGTTCAGGATTATATTTTTGCTCATCAAAAGTATAAGTGTAAACAGCTTTTTTTTCAGAGAAAGAATTATGACGAATAAAAATTATTTCAACACCATTGAAAATTCCGCGCGAGAAAAAAACTTCAGTAGGCTTTCCATTTATATCAAAAGCAACAGAATCCCGCCAAGTTTCAGAAAAATTTTCAACATGCGATAAATCAGTGCAGTCATAAAGCGGAATGAAAACACAAAGTTTGTGTCCTAAATGCAAAAGACTTTCAGCCAAAGAACAGGCAACATTTTTTACACCGCCCGCCTCCGCAATCCCGGCATATTCCCTTGAAACAAGCCAAATGTTCAATTTATTTTCCTTATTGAAAAATCAGGCCGAAGTTTTTCTGCCCCGTTAATATAAACATGGATAGGCTTTTTTTCAGTAGGAAGATAAGCTGTAACTAGAACTCTTATAGCACGAGGCAACATTCCGTCTATAGAAGCTTCCTGAGAAACAAAAAGCGCGAGCAAAGACGTATCAATTCCAACATCGCTTTTTCTAAGCGCAGCGGCGGCATTCATACATTTCAAATCCTGCGTCATCGTAAAATGAACAGAAACAATATCATCGGGCTGCAAATTATTTTCTTTAAAAATCAAATGGCACATTTCACCGACATTTTCTTTTATTGACTCTGGAGTATTTTCAGCGCAAACAGCACCACGGATTCCAAAAATTCTTTTTTCCATTTTTTATCCTCAAAATTTTAGCGCATTGATTTTACAGCATTTATAATTTGAGCGGCATCTCCAGTTTTAAACATTTCCTCAAGCTGCGGAAATTTCTGAAGCATTGAACCAAGTTTTTCAAGCTGCGCCAAAGTTCTGTCCTGCTCAACAAAAAATTCCGCCTGAGACTCAGCCTTTTGCGCCATTTTTGAATTCAAAAGTTCAAGATAAGATGCATAGTTTGCCTTTGCAAGGTTGTAAAGTTCAACATCTGGAATTTTTGCATCAAGAAGTTCAACTGACGAAATTAAAATTCCATCAAACTCGAAAGCTTTTTTTTCAACTATTTCTTGAATTTCTTTTTGGCTTAAAGCGGAAGGTTTTACCAAGGCTGAAGATGAAACAAGATATTCTGCTACAAGAGAAGCCGCAAGTTTTGCCTTCGCATCGTAGAATCCCTGCAAATCTTCATTTGAAGTTATTTTATTTTCAGAAACCAGCTTGTAAATTCCTTCAGGAGAAAGGCTCATCGAAACTGAAATCTCAACATTGTATGAAAAATCAACTTTTTTATCAGAAAAGCGGGAACTATAAAAAGATGCGCTCGGAAGTTCTCCAGAAACAGACTGGGTTGCCTTGTAAACTGAAAGGTCGAAAATTTCCAGCGAAACATTTGTTGGAAGAAGCCGCTCCCATCTCCAAGTAAAAACTCCAGGAACGACCGCAGAATGATACAATCCGCCAGTTTTTGATTTCATTATAGCGCAAGTTCCAGGGCGCACATAAAACTGAATCCATCCAATAAAAAAAACTACCGCTGAAAAAATCAGCAAAACTATAAAATTAGCAAAAAACTTCTTTACTTTCATTTTGCCCCACTCGATAAATTATGCTTTTTCCATTATACTGATTTATATAAATATTTTAAAGCAAATTCACAAAAAATGGATTCCTTAAATAGATTAAAAAAAATCAACCGTTCTTTTCTCTTTAAACTTACAGGGCGCACTTCCCTTTTTTTATTTCTGTTTTCTGTATTTCTTATAGTTCTTTATGTGAGCGGCTCTTACCAAGATTTTCTTGACAGCACACTGAACTTTGTTTTAACTTCATGCTCAGCAACAATTCTAGGACTTTTTGTTTTTTCCGCAGCAGGAATTCTCCAAAGCGTTGTTCTTTTTTTTATATCGAAAAGAAAATCATACTGGATTTATTTTTTTGTATATATATTTTCGTGCGTTTTTTCAGCGGGAATTTTTTTTCTTGCAAGAACAATTTCAATTATTGCAAAAGGAATTTAAATTTTTACTTCGCAATGATACGGAGCAAAAATTAAAAAAGAGCCTTTTGAAGCAAAAAGTTTCGCAGGATTTTTATGAGCAAAGTTTTCCTCTGAAATTCTATTTGAAACACTTGCCATTCCTTTTTTTCTAAAGCAGTTCCATTCAAATCCTTCTGCTTCAATAAAAGAATTGTCAAAATTATTTGTCAGACGCGAAACTGAAATTCTGTCTTCAAGCTGCAAATTATAAACTTCCGCCGATTTTTTTTCAGCAAGAAAATAAACAGCCTGATTCACACAAAGCCAAACGTCAGCATGAAAATCTTCAGAAAAAGAATCATAAATTGAAATAAGGTGATCCAAACAGCCGCCGTTTCCGCCCACAAGAACAACCGACGATGTTTTGCAAATTTGCCTTGCTGTAGAAAGAGCAAGTTCTGTGTCAGTAAAATCCTTGTCGCTCGGAAAAACTTCCCGCTTTGCATTTTTATATTTTTCAAGCAAAGACAAATTTTTCAAACTGTCCATGTCGCCAAGAATTAAATCCGGCCCAAAAACCTTACCAAAAAATTCCGCATACAAATCCAAAGTTTCAAGTCCAGAATCAGCGGCAATAACATAGTCCGGCTGGCATTTTTCCAAAAAAGGCTTTGCAGTTTCTGGAGACGGAGCTTCTCCACCGGTAAAAATAAAAATGTTCATAGATAGAAATTCCGTTCAAAATTTGATATTGTATATTATCATGTTTTCATCAAAAAGTGTAAAAATTCCAGAAAAACTAATCAAAGTAAGCAAAATTTTTTCAGACAACGGATTCAAGTCATATCTTGTTGGCGGAGCTGTCCGCGATATGCTGATGGGAAAAACTTGCCACGATTACGACATTGCGACAAATGCAACACCTGAGCAAGTAATGAAAATTTTCAAGAATGTAATCCCAACTGGAATAGCGCACGGAACTGTAACAATTCATATTTTCGGACTTGAGCTTGAAACAACAACATTTAGAACAGAAACAGAATATTCAGACGGAAGGCATCCGGACAAAGTAAAATACGCAGACACAATCGAAGAAGATCTTTCACGGCGCGACTTTACAATGAATGCGATTGCCGCGGAGCTTTCAACAGGAAAAATCACAGATCCATTTGGCGGGCAAAAAGACATTCAAAAAAAAATAATCAGAACAGTCGGAAATCCATTCGAACGTTTTTCAGAAGACGGGCTTCGTCCTGTAAGAGCAATAAGATTTTCAGGGCAGCTCGGATTTAAAATTGAAGAAAAAACATTTGATGCAATCTCGCAAGAAGAAATTCTAAAAAAAGTCGAAGGCATTTCCACAGAAAGATTCCGTGACGAATTCTGCAAAATCCTTCAGACAGAAAAACCTAGCTTTGGATTAAAACTATTGGAGCAGACAGGAATATTAAAAATATTTATTCCGCAGTTTTCTGTTTGCAGAAATTGTCTCCAGCAGGATGAAAGAGGCTTCCATGAATTTGATGTTGCGGATCATATTTTATACGCCTGCGATGGATGTCCAAAAGAAAATCTTACAGTCCGGCTTGCGGCTTTTTATCATGATATAGGAAAGCCAGAATCTAAAACAATTGAAACAGTCAACGGAAAAGAAAGAATTCATTTTCACGGGCATGAACAGATTTCAGCTGAAAAAGCAAAAAAATCAATGACTTCCTTAAAATTTTCAAATGATGAAATAAAAAAAGTAAGCCACCTTGTAAAAGAGCACATGTTCCACTATGAAAGCAGCTGGACAGATTCAGCGGTGCGCAGATTTATAATAAGAGTTGGCGCAGAAAATCTTGACGACCTTTTTCTCTTGCGGCTCGCAGACATTTACGGAATGCACAGAATTCCGCTTCAGCAAAAAACTCCGTCGTGGAACCTTCTTGTTGAATTAAAAAAACGGATTGAAAAACTTATGGCTGAAAATTCCGCGCTAAGCCTGAAAGATTTAAAAGTGAACGGAAAAGATTTAATATCGGAAGGAATTCCAAGCGGAAAAGTAATGGGAAAAATTCTAAATGAGCTTTTCGAAACCGTAACCGACTCTCCAGAAATGAACACAAAAGAAAAACTGATCGAACTTTCAAAAAAACTATTCAGTGAAAAATATTCTGTTTAAATAGCTTATTCAATTCCAAGAGCCTTGCAAGCAACTCCAGCTGCCGCCTGTTCCGCTGACTTTTTATTTTTTCCGCTAGCAGGTCCATAAACAACATCTCCAAGTTTTACAGAGACATAAAAAACTCTGTCATGGTCTGGTCCTGTTGTCTTTACAAGCGAATAAGAAGGACAAGCGTTTGTTTTTTTCTGATAAAATTCCTGAAGCAAAGTTTTATAATCCTTGCTTCCATGATCATTTTGAACTTTTCTTATTTCAGGAATAATCAATTCAAGAACAAGCTTTTCTGCGCTTTCATATCCAGAGTCAATATACAAAGCTCCAATAACTGCCTCAACAGCATCGGCCAAAATCGCCTTTTTTGATCTTCCACCTGAAAGCTCCTCGCCTTTTCCAAGCACAAGATATTTATCAATGTGCATTTTTTCAACAGCAATCGGCGCAAGAGACTGCTCGCTTACAACATTCGCCTTTATTTTTGCAAGATCACCTTCTTTGTTCTGCGACATATCATTATACAAAAATGCAGCAGTCGCAAGTCCAAGCACGCTGTCCCCAAGAAATTCAAGACGCTCATTATTATATCTTTTGTAGGAAGAATTTTCGTTTGAATAAGATCTGTGATGAAACGCCAAATCTAGCAAGGAATAGTTTTTAAAATGAAGCTTTAAATGCCTGCAAAATTCATCAAGCTCCTTTTTTCTTTCTCTTGTTAAACTTTTCTCTGGATAAAAAAGACTTTTAAAACCCATTGTATAATCCGAATAAAATTATAAAAACACAACAAAAAAAACAAGCCAAACAAAATGACTTAAATCTGCTGATTTTTCATTTTGTGTAAAACTAAAATAAACAAAAAAAGCACAGCCAACAGACTGTGCCTTGCTAAAACTGAAAAACAGAAATTACTGCTGCTGAGACTTGATATAGTCGTAAGCATCTTTTACAGTCTCAAATTCATTAGCCTTGTCATCAGGAATAGAAACACCCATTTCCTCTTCAATAGCATAAACAAGCTCATAAGTGTCAAGGCTGTCTGCTCCAAGGTCGCCACGGAAAGATGCATCCATTGTAACTTTTGACTCATCAATTCCGAGTTTTTCAGCGATAAGCTTCTGAATCTTTACAAACAATTCGTCCATTTTAGTCTCCTGATTTAGCCATTAACTTCTGGAGTAAGAACCTGACGGCCCTTGTAGAAACCGCATTTCTTGCATACATGGTGTGGAAGAACTAAGTTTCCGCAGTTTCCACATGCCACAAGATTCGGTGTGTCAAGATGCATATTAACGCCACGTCTTCTCTTGGTTACAGCTTTTGAAGTTTTCGATCTAGGTACTGCCATAATATATCCTCGCTATAATTTTTAGTCGTCTGTATAACGGTTTTTGATATTACTACAGATTCCTATTTCTTGTCAAGAATTATACTTGCATTATGAAACATTTGTCAATGAATTTTGACACCTTTTTATGACATTTTGACGATTTTTGTTATTTTGAAGCCGAATTTTGCTCAAAAAATTTCTTTTTCATCTCAATTTCAACAAGTTTTGGAACCATTGTGCTTATGTCTCCTCCAAACCTTGCAACTTCCTTTATGCTGCTTGATCGCACAAGAAAATATTTCTGCGCAGTCGGAATTAGAAGAGTTTCAACATCGCTGTTCAAATGTTTATTCATAAGGGAAAGATCAAACTCATGCGAAAAGTCCATAGCGTTCCGCACCCCCCTAATCAGCACATTTGCGCCGGATTTTCTGCAGTAGTCGGCAACAAGAGTATTCCATATATGAACGGTAACATTCTTGTAATTCTCAGTAAGCTTTATAAGCAAATCATAGCGTTCCTTGTCAGAAAAAAGGCACTTTTTGTCAGGATTTACAGAAATCAAAACATCAATCTTATCAAAAAGGCGGCTCGCTCTTTCTATTATATTTAAATGTCCGTAAGTCGGAGGGTCAAAAGAGCCCGGAAAAACAGCTGTAGTCATGTCTCTATTTTAGCAGATTTCAAAATTTTTAACAATGAAAACAAAATTAGTTAAATGCTGAAAATTTTTTTTAATCAATATATATTGCAATAAAATTACATTTGTTATATAACATACATTATAAAACACAACTATTAAAGTTAGTTAGGAGATTTTTATGAAAAAATTCACAACACTTTTTGCCGCACTTGTATTAGGATTGTCTGTTTCTGCAAAAACTTGGACAAACTACGCAGGATTTGGATGGAGACTTCCGACATCAACAACTGTAAAAGCAGACGAAGACGGAATGGACGACATCAAATTCAAGAACCAGACAGGACTTTCAATTGACTATGCAGGAACACACGAAAGCGGATTTTCTGTGCGCGGAATTTTTGACATCAATTATTCAAGCTCAAATCTTACAGTCGAAGATGATGATGACGAACTTAATGGACTAAACGGACTTTTTCTTATCGGAGCTGGATATGCGCCAATTTGCACAGACAAGATGTTTCTTGGACTATACGGTGTTCTTGGAGCAGATGTAACCGTGCTTTTCCGCGAGTATACTAAATCTTCATATTATTATGAGTCAGAATCCAAATACAGCATGACACATGCGGCCTCTGTTCTTGGAGCAAACGCAACATTTGTTTACACTCCTGCAAAGCATTTTTCAGTTTTTGCTTCAGTGTGCGCAAATTATATGTTCCCTGCAAAAGTAGAAGCTGAAATAACACAAAAAGTAAATGGAACAAAAATTTTTGATGGCGATGAAAAATTTGACTACAAAGGCGCTTTTAAATTTGTTCCTACAATAGGAATATGCTGGAAATTCTAGTTTCCCGCAAAAGGGTGCCGGCAGCAATGCAAGCGCCCTTAATTTTTGCCGCTTCTTTTAATTGACCAAACAAGATAAAGATATTAAAATTGT
Source organism: Treponema sp. UBA753 (assembly GCF_002297325.1). Taxonomy (NCBI): domain Bacteria; kingdom Pseudomonadati; phylum Spirochaetota; class Spirochaetia; order Treponematales; family Treponemataceae; genus Treponema; species Treponema sp. UBA753. Next base: position 54,341 of record NZ_DBKJ01000076.1, read on the forward strand.
TCCCATGGAAAAATTCTTTACAAAACTAAGCTTAATTTCAGTATTTGCATTTTTATCCTGCGCCTCTGCGCCTGTAGAAAAAACTCCACAGATAGAAGAGCAGCTAACAGAACCAATAGTAATAGAAGAACCAGAGCCAGTTCAAGAAATTGAAGAAGAGCCGGTTGTTATTGAAAAAACAGACGATGAATACACAAGATCAACATCGGCAGTTTCTGTTTCAAAGGAAGTTTTCAATGAAGACAAGTCAAGAATCCTCAATATAATCAAAGACCTTGACACTTATATGAAAAACATGGACTACCGCGGATGGATTTCATATCTTGATGCAGACAGCCTGAACTATTGGTCAAAAAGACAGAACCTTCAGAAAGCAGCGAACAGGCTACCAAAAAAAGGACTTCGGCTAAATACAATCGAAGACTATTTCAAATTTGTTTTTATTCCAGCAAGAGCTGGACACACAGTTGACGAAATCCGTTACGAAACAAAGTCGCTTGTAAAAGCTGTCCAAGTTCAGAACAACACAGACGTAGTTTACTACAACTTCCATAAAGTCAATGACCAGTGGAAACTTGTACTTCCAAAGAACCCGGACTAAATTACATTTTTCTTGCTTTTTTGTGAAATATATTCTAAACTTGAAAAGATTCCATAAGGAGGAATAGTTATGAAAGTATCAAAGCTGATTGCAGGTGCCTGTTGTATTTTTATTTGTCAGGCAGTTTTTGCACAGGAACAGCAGAATGGAAAAGACCAGACTTCAAGAAACGAAACGACTGTAGAAGATGAATACTTAAGCAGCGTGCAAGATGTAATAATTGGAGAGCTTGCTGCTTCTGATGAATATGACAATAAGATTGTAGCCTTGCAGTACTTGGAAGAAGCTGTTGGAGCTGGAAGAAGTTCTCCAGACATGACAGCAGCTCTTTCCCGCCTTGCAGGTGAAGGAATAAAAAGCCAATCGCGCACAAACGGCCGCATAATGAACAACTTCCCAGACATCCGCGCAAAAGCCTGCGACCTTCTTGGAGAAATTCCTACAGTTGAATCGAAAAACATGCTTATTTCAATTGCCACAGAAGACAAAGAACCTATGGTTGTTACAGCAGCTATCCGTTCATTGGGAAATATCGGCATGAACGACAATGACGAAGTTGTAAACATGATTGAATTCGTGCACAAAAAGTATGCAGCCCTCAATCCTACAAGCTCGCTTGCACTTGAAGTTCTTAATGCTTACGAAAAGCTTGCTCCTACAGTTCAGAATAAAAACGAAATGATTCAGTCAATTTCTTCAATTGGAACAAACTACAAATATGTAAGACCTGTAAGACAAAAGGCATTGCAGCTTTTAAAGTCCATTCAGGGCAGCAATAATTCAAACAAAGATAAAGAGGGAAAATAAAAGACTGCGGGCATTTTCCGCCTGCAAGTTTTACAAAAGCGGCTGAAATATTCAAACGCAGTCGCTTTACTACAATTACTCTTAATTTTTCTATTCGGATTTTTCTACACAATCAGTTTTGTTTTTGAAAAGAAATTTATTTTTAGAAAATTAACTGAGAGATACGGGATTCGAACCCACAACCTTCGGCTCCGGAGGCCGACGCTCTATCCAGTTGAGCTAATCTCCCGAAAAGCATGAATAGATTATATTTTTGCTTTTAAAATGTCAACTGAAAAAACATTATGGAACCAATAATATTAGCATCCTCTTCTCCTAGGCGGCAAGAGATTTTAAAATTCCTAAACATTCCTTTTATTGTAAATCCTGCGGATATTGACGAAGCAATTCCTGCCGACATAAAGCCAGAGGAAGCCGCAGAATTTTTAGCAGCAAGAAAAATAGACGCTGTCGCAAGAAAGATTCCAGCGGAAAATGAAATCGGATGGATTTTGGCAGCGGACACAGTAATTCTCCACAAAAACAGAATTTTCGGCAAACCAAAAAATCAGGATGAAGCAAGAGACTTTCTAAATTCACTGCAAGGAACAACCCACAAAGTAATCACCGGAATCGCGCTTTTTAACGGAAGTGCTCACTACATGACAACAAGAACAAGCGTAAACAAAGTAACTTTCGCCGCAATGTCAGAAGCCGAAATTGAATCTTATCTTGAAACAAGCGAATGGCACGGAGCGGCAGGAGCATATAGAATTCAGGGAAAAGCATCTTGTTTTATAAAAAAAATCGAAGGAACTGAAAGCTCTGTAATGGGCTTGCCTATCTTCGAGCTATATGATATGCTTAAAGAGCAAAATTATAAGTTTACAGTTTGATAAACGATTTTGCCGGACATTTTTTCATAAGAAAATATGTTACGAAATCATCCGGGCTGATTAGTCAGCTACGAGAAACAAAGCCGGTGGAAAATTTTAAACATTAAGAAGAATTTTCCGGTGAAGGAGTTAATCATGGCAGTTGTAACCATGAAAAGTCTTCTTGAGTCTGGAGTTCATTTCGGACATCAAGTAAAACGCTGGGATCCACGTATGAAGAAGTACATCTTCGCAGAACGCAATGGAATCCACATTATCGACCTGCAGAAAACAATCACTGCAATCAAAGACAGCTATGATGTTGTACGCAAAGTTGCATCATCAGGAAAATCAGTTCTTTTCGTAGGAACAAAAAAACAGGCTCAGCAGGCTATTGCAAAAGAAGCAGAACGCTGCGGAATGTACTATGTAAACAACCGCTGGCTTGGTGGAACACTTACAAACTTTACAACAATCAAAAAATCGCTTCTCCGTCTTAAGAAAATCGAAAAGATGGAAGTTGACGGAACTTTCGACAAGCTCACAAAAAAAGAAGTCGCCGCATACATGAAAGAGAAAGAAACTCTCACAAAGAACTATGGCGGAATGAAAGACATGAAGGAGCTTCCTGGCGCAGTATTTATTATTGACACACACAAAGAGCAGATTGCTGTTGCAGAAGCACGCCGCATGGGAATTCCTATCATTGCTATTGTTGATACAAACTGCAATCCAGAAGGAATCAATTACCCTATTCCTGGCAATGATGACGCAATTCGCGCAATCAGCCTCTTTACTTCTATTATTGCAAACGCTGTAATCGAAGCAGACAATGAGCAGGGACTTAAAATCATCGACACTCTTGGAGACGAGGATGACATCACAACAGATGCAACAACCAAAAAAGAAGATGAAGAAATTGTTGATTATTCAAACTACACTCCTACAGAGCCAAAAGAAGAAGATGCAGAAGCTGACAAAAGAGAAAGCGAGCTTTTGGACGAGGACAATTATACAAAATAAAAATATCTCGGAGTAGAAAATGGCAGATATTACAGCCGCTATGGTAAAAGACTTGCGCGAAACAACAGGCGCAGGAATGATGGACTGCAAAAAAGCTCTTGTTGATACAAACGGAGACTTTGACGCAGCAGTAAAACTCTTGAAAGAAAAAGGACTTGCCGCAGTTGCAAAACGCGCAGAACGCGCAACTTCTGAAGGACGCATTTTTATTCGTCAGAACGGAAACAAAGTTGCTGTTGTTGAACTTGTATGTGAAACTGACTTTGTTGCAAAGAATGCAGAATTCATTGCATGCGGTGAAAAAATCCTTGATGAAATTTTTGCAAAGGGATACACAGAAATCAACAAAGAACTTTCTGATGTTCTTTTGGATTTTGCAACACGCACACGCGAGAATATGTCTTTGTCAAAGATTCAGGTTATTGATGTTCCTGAAAATTCAGTTGCAGGAATTTACATCCACTCTGACTTCAAGACAGCCGCTGTTACAGTTATCAAAGGTTCTACAGACGAAAAAGTAAAGGAATTTGCACGCGACTGCTGTATGCACCTTGCTGCATTTACTCCTGCTTACAACAGACCAGAAGATGTTCCAGCTGAATACATCAATGAGCAGAAAGAAATTTTTGCAAAACAGATGGAAGATGATCCAAAAATGGCATCAAAGCCACAGAATGTAAAAGATGGAATTCTTCAGGGCAAAATCAACAAGCACCTTGCTGAAATCTGTTTTGTTGATCAGATGTTTGTAAAAGACGACAAAAAGTCTGTAAAAGCAAAGCTTGATGAAGTTGGAAAATCAGTGGGCGCAACCCTTGAATTTGCCAGCATAAATCTTTTGCTCTTAGGAAAATAAAATATTGCGGCAGGCATTTTCAAAGCAAAGTGCTTGCCGTAGTTCTTTTTAATGAACTTAAAAAAGTTACAGACTTAATTATTTGGAGAAATTATGGCAGACAATGAAAGCCGAATGGAAAAAACGGTCAATTCACTGAAAGAAGAATACAAATCAATCAGAACAGGAAGAGCTAGCGCAGCAATTTTTGACAAAGTACGTGTTGACTATTATGGAACACCTACTCCTCTGAATCAAGTTGGAAACATTTCAATTCCGGAAGCTCGCACAATTGTAATTTCTCCTTTTGACAAGTCAATTATGGGCGACATTGAAAAAGCTATCCAGAAAGCAGAGCTCGGATTAAACCCAAACAATGATGGAAAGGTAATTCGTATCGCAATTCCGCCGCTTACAGCAGACAGAAGAAAAGAACTTGTAAAGCAGGCAAAAGCCACAGCAGAAAACTACCGCACAACAATCAGAAATATCCGCCGCGACGGAAATGAAGATTTGAAAAAACAGCAGAAAGCAGGAGAACTTACAGAAGATCAGCTCAAGACAGAAACTGAAAAGCTTCAGAAGCTCACTGATAAGTATATCGAAGAAATCAACGGAATTTATGAAGCTAAAGAAAAGGAAATAATGGAATAAATTCAATGTCTGATTTATTCAACAAAGATGCATTGCCGGTTCATGTAGGAATAATTATGGACGGCAATGGTCGCTGGGCAAAAAAGCGGAATCTACTCAGAACTAATGGCCACACGGAAGGCTTAAAAAGAGCAAAGGAAATTGCAAAAGCATCTTCTGACATCGGCTTGAAATTCCTTACATTTTATGTTTTTTCGACAGAAAACTGGAAACGCACAGAGCAGGAAGTTGGATTTTTGATGAATCTTATACATTCCTATCTTTTAAAGGAATTCGATTTCTGCAAATACAACAACGTTAGAGTCCGTATGCTCGGCGACAAGTCAAGACTGCCGGAAAATGTAAGAAAAGACATTGATAAAATTGAAAAAGATACAGAAAATCTTACAGGGCTTACAATTTGTCTTGCAATAAACTATGGTGGACGGGACGAAATTATCCGTGGTGTAAAAAAACTTGTTGCGGAAGGAAAAACGGCCTTGGATATTTCAGAAGAATCTATTTCAAGAAGTTTTGATGTTCCAGAGCTTCCTGATGTGGATTTGCTTATAAGAACTGGCGGAGAAAAAAGACTAAGTAATTTTCTGATGTGGCACTCGGCTTATGCTGAATTGCTTTTTTCAGACACACTTTGGCCTGATTATTATAAGGAAGAATTTTTCAAAGATATAGGAGAGTTTCAAAAAAGAACTAGAAGATTTGGAGCTGTTCCAGTATGAATAAAATTGCTTCCCGTTTATTGATTTTTTTTATCGGAATTCCTATTGTCATAGCCTTTATAGTTGCGCCATTTTATAATCATATTTTGCTTCATATTTTGGTCTGCTTGATTTCTGCGCTTGGTGCATCTGAGCTTTATGATATTTTTTCTGTAAAATACAAGCTTCTGAATAAAAAACTTATTATAGCTGAAAGCATCTTCATTCCACTTGTGGCGGCTCTTTACGCCATTTTGCCATCTTTGGGAATCAACTTTTATTCCGGGCAAGAAATTATAACATTCGCGTATATCGTAACAATTTTGATTTTATTTACAGTCGAAGTTTTTTCCCAAAAAGAATTTGAAGATTCGAATGCGCGGCTCGCTTCCTCTATTTTCATAATAACTTATACAGGATTTTTGCTTACATTTATTTCAAGAATGACAACTTGGACTTTAAACGGAAAAAACATAACTGTTCCAGTCGTTTGCGTATTTATCCTGATGGTATTTTTGTGCGACAGCATAGCATGGTTTTTGGGTGTTTTATTCGGAAAAAGCAACCGGGGAATTGTAAAAGCAAGCCCAAACAAAAGCTGCATTGGATTCATAGGCGGATTCATTGGTTCTGTTGGAGCTGGAATTTTAGGCTATTATTTATGGCCGCAAATTTTTTCAGGCTCGCCTCTTAAGATTGTCTTTACAGGACTTTGCATGGCACTTTCCTCAATTGTCGGCGACTTAACAGAATCTGTATTCAAGCGTTCATCTGGAATAAAAGATTCAGGCAAAATAATTCCTGGACGTGGAGGAATTTTGGACTCCATTGATTCCATAGTTGTTTCCGCTCCTATTTTCTATCTTTTAGTTTCAATTTTATTCGGACCGTTCAACTGATGAAAAAAAGAATTCTTGTTTTAGGCTGTACCGGATCAATCGGAAGCCAGACTCTTGATATTGCACGCAAAATGAGCGGCACTTTTGAAGTATGCGGAATTTCAGCTGGAAAAAATGAAGAAAAAGTAAAAGAATTATGCTGCGAATTCAATTGCAAAGGAACTGTTTTTTCAAAAGATGGAATAGAAGGTCTTAAAAAACTCATAAAAGAAAGCAAAGCCGATATTGCAGTAAATGGAATCGCTGGAGCTGCCGGTCTCAAGCCTTCAGTTCTTGTTTTGGAAAACGGAATTGACTTGGCTCTTGCAAACAAAGAAACAGTTGTAATGGCGTGGAATCTTGTAAAGGAAATTGCAAAAAAAAATGGAGCAAAAATAATTCCCGTAGACAGTGAGCATTCGGCAATATTCAACTTGGTGCAGAAAATCGGCTCGGAAAATATAAGCGAAATAATAATAACTGCAAGCGGCGGTCCGTTCAAGAATCTTTCAGATGAAGAGCTAAAAACAGTTTCAATTGAAGATGCATTAAAACATCCGACTTGGTCAATGGGACCAAAAATCACAATCGATAGCGCAAGTCTTGCAAACAAAGGTCTTGAAGTTATTGAAGCGTGCAGACTTTTTGACTTTCCGCCTGAAAAAGTGAGCGTTGTAGTTCATCCGCAAAGCCTGATTCATTCACTTGTAAGAACAAAGGACGGAATGTTGTACGCGCAGATTTCAAATCCCGATATGCGCCATCCAATATTCGGAGCTTTAGTCTGGCCGAAAATTTCAGAAAATTACCTTGAAAAATTTGACCTTGCATCTTGCAAAGAAATGACATTTTCCGCTCCAAGATTTGGCTCGTTTCCGCTTTTAAAAACAGCATTCAGCTGTGCAAAAAAAGGCGCAGGCTACACAATCGCATTCAATGCCGCAAACGAAATTGCAGTTCAGGCTTTTCTTGAAAAAAAATGTGGCTTTACCGATATTGCAAAAATTGTAATCAATACTCTTGAGCTTGACTGGAGCACGCAGCCAGCTTCAATTGAAGAAATTTTCAGCATTGACCAAAAAGTCCGCCTTGAAGCAGAACGTCAGCTTGCTTTGCTGTCAGGAGGAATCCGTTGACATTTGTCTTGGGAATTCTAGGACTAGGTTTTCTTGTATTTTTTCATGAACTAGGGCATTTTGTAGCCGCAAGAATTTTCGGAGTAAAAGTTGAAGCCTTTTCAATTGGAATGGGACCGGTTTTACTTCATAGCACTTGGAAAGAAACTGACTACAGAATTTCCCTTATTCCTTTGGGCGGATACTGCGCAATGAAAGGCGAAAAGGATTTCCAAGAAGCAATGGAAAAAAATCTCAAGGAAATTCAAGGCGAAAAGGATTCATTATACGGTATTCATCCTTTAAAAAGACTCGCAATAGCATTTGCAGGTCCGTTTGCAAATTTTTTGTTCGGATTTTTTGCATTTTTTACAATTGCCATTATCGGCTATACATACTACAGCGCAGGCACAAAAGTTTCCATGGCAGACGAAATTTATCCGGAACTTTCTTCCCCAGCCCACGATGTCGGAATGAAAAGCGGAGACAAAATTTTAAGTTTAAACGGAACAGCGGTAAATGACTTCAGCGAAATCGCAGCATTTATTTCAACTCATCCAGATGAAAATATAAAAATTGAAGTTGAGCGCGAAGGCAAAATCTTTTTCTTTGATGTGAAAACGGAACTGGACAAAGAAACTGGAGCTGGAAAACTTGGAATTGTTTCAGACCCGGAATCAATTGTTGAACACGAATATCCAAGGCACGGATTTTTCGGCGCATGCAAAGAAGGATTCACACAAAGCGCAAAAATTATCGCATTGACTGGAAAAAGCATAAGAATTCTATTTAAAGGCGTAAATCTTACAAATGCAGTTTCAGGACCGGTAAGAATCACTTCGATTTTGGGTACAACTGTAAAACATGGATTTGCGGCAGGATTTAAAGAAGGTGTAGTTTCCACGCTGGAATTTCTTGCGCTTATAAGCATTTCACTTTTTTTAACGAACCTGCTTCCTATTCCAGTTCTGGACGGCGGACTTATTCTTTTTGCGCTAATCGAATTTTTGGCACGCAAGAAAATGAATCCAAAAGTTTTGTATTACATTCAGTTTGTCGGAATATTTTTTATAGCTCTCCTTTTTATATTTGCCATGACAGGCGACATAATTTATTTTCTAAAAAAATAGAGGTTTTACATGAAAAAATTCATAAATATCGTTCTGCTATTTTTATCTTTCAGCCTTTATTCGCAGACAATAGCTTCAACTCAGTCGCATGAAGGAAAAGTCAACGCCCTGCTCTCTTCGGAAACAGAATCTTCTTCTGACGATTCATTTTATTCAGTGGGAAATGACGGATTTATTATAAAATGGACTTCGGACGGAATGGGAGAACACTACCAAGTTTCCGACTTGCAAGTGCGGCTTGTGGCAAAAAATTCAGTTTATGGGGACATCGCAGTTTACGAAACAGATGGAATTTCAAATCACAGGCTGACTGTAATAGATTCAAAGACTTACACAAAAAAGTTTTCCAAGAAATTCGCAAATTCAATAGTTTCAGTTTCGTTTTCAGCAAAGGGAAAATATCTTTTTGCGGGAACAACGGCAGTAAACGGAACTTTTGTTTTAAATGCAAGAACCGGAACTGTAATAAAAAAAGCGGCTGATGTTTCAGGAATTGTGCCGCTTATTCTCACAGGCGATTCAGAAAAAACTGCCGTTATGTACTCAAAGTCCGGAACTCTCTATTATTATGATTTGATTGGAATGAAAGTCAAGGCGAAATTTTCCGCGCCAAGTTCATTGAATCAGCTTACACTTTTTGGCACAGGAAATTTCAAAAATAGATTTATTGCAGGAGAAAAAAATAATACAATATTTATAATTGATGCAACTTCAGGAAAGACACTTGCTCAGTACCAGGCAAATTCGCCACTCATTTTCGCTTCAAAATCCAGCCATGAAGACAAGCAGGGGCTTTACTTTATAGCTGACGGCGGAAAAAATTTTTCGTTGCAGCTTGTAGACCAAGAATCATTGAAAAAACTTTTTACAGGAAAATCAGCAGCCTCACCTCTTATCATTAAGAATTTTACAGGGCTAAAAAGCCGCGACAAATTTACCTGCGCCGCAAAAAATGCAGAGACAGTAATGCTAGGAACACAAAATGGCGCGCTCTATTCCATGACAGATATTCCAGAATCAGAACTTTACAGCATTTTTTCAATCACAGAAAATATGTACCAGAAAATCTACGATATTGATTCCGATGAAAGCATTTTCTATCTTTTGACGCAAAACGCAATATTTAAAACTTCTTACGACACAAAAGCCATGTATAGACTGGGCTCTAGTTTTTCGCATACAAATATTTTAAAGCACAGTGATTCTCTCATTTTGTGGTCAAAAAACACACAGCGTCCAGTTCAGCAGATATCTTTGGACGGAAGTGAAAATACAAAAACTTTGTTCACGCCATCTGCTCAGCTTAGAAACTTAAGAGTATTCAAAAACAAAATTGTCTATATTCTGGGAACTTCCATAGTCGCAATCTATGACATGGAAACAGGAGCAAATTCAACTGTATACACAGGAACTTCGGTTCAAGATGCGGTTCTTGTAAATGAAAATCTTGTTGTCGTGGCAAAAACTTCCACAGGAAAAGGAGATTCCGCATTCGTTTCTGTAAACACCCAGACAAAAGAAACCGTTCCTCTCAAATTCAATGGAGATGTTGCTTTTTCCTTAAGCTATGATGAAAACAAGGAAAATTCTCCTGTATACGGAATTTCAATTGACTCTATAAACGGCACATCAAAAACACTTGTATTTTCTTTCTATCCAAAGTCTGGAATCCAGAATTCGCTGTTCACATTGCAGGCAGAAGACGCTACTGCATTTACAGAACTTGAATATCCTTTTGTGTTCACAAACATAGGCAAAAATCAAGTGCGCTCATACAACATTTCAGCAGGAAAAACAACTGTTTTCCGCCGCTCCGCTTCTATGCCGCTAAAAGCTGCCGCATCAAAAGACAGAGTCGCTGTTCTTAACTACAACGGAAGCATTTCCTGGTACAATCCAAGCTCGCAGATTCTTCTTGCGGACTGGTACTTAACAACAGACGGCGACTGGATTGAATTTTAGTTAACTGCAAAAAAAATCCGCGCAATGCAAACAAAACAATGCACGGATTCTGGATAAAATGTCAGCTTTATGAAATATTAGATTCTAATTTTTTTATTCAAGCCTGCATAATATTCTTTTCTAAGCTGCTTAACCTGATCGTCCTTGAGATAATCATCAAAATTCATCATGCGGTCAATTATTCCTTTAGGAGTGATTTCGATAATTCTGTTTGCAATTGTCGAAATAAATTCGTGGTCATGGCTTGAGAACATTACAACGCCAGGAAACTTCACAAGGCCTTCGTTTAAGCTTTCAATTGACTCAAGATCAAGATGGTTTGTAGGATCGTCAAGAATCAAAACATTTGCGCCGCTAAGCATCATTTTTGAAAGCATACAGCGCACTTTTTCGCCTCCAGAAAGAACCTTTACTTTTTTAAGCCCATCATCACCGGAAAAAAGCATGCGTCCCAAAAATCCGCGGACATAAGCATCATCCTGATCAGGAGAATACTGCTTGAGCCAGTCAGTTATTGTAAGCTCATTGTTAAAATAAGATGAATTGTCGCGACCCATGTAGCTGTGGCTTGTAGTCTGTCCCCAGCTATATGTTCCGCTGTCAGGCTTTTTTGTTTCTGAAACAATATCAAAAAATGAAGTTATTGAGTTATGTTCCATTCCGACAAAAGCAACTTTTTCGCCAGGATGAATTGTAATGCTAAAGTCATTGAGCAGAACATTTCCATCGTCGTCCTTTGAATTCAATTTTTCAGCGGTAAGAACAAAATTTCCAATCTCGCGTTCAGGCTGAAATCCAACATAAGGGAATTTTCGGCTCGTAACAGGAATATCTTCAAGCTCCATTTTTTCAAGCATTTTCTTGCGGCTCGAAGCCTGTCCTGACTTTGAAACATTGCTTGCAAACCGCTGTATAAACTGCTTAAGGTCTGCCATTTTGTCTTCGCGTTTTTTCTGCTGATCTTTTGCCTGCTTTTGAAGAATCTGGCTCATCTGATACCAGAAGTCATAGTTTCCGGTAAACTGAGTAATTTTTCCGTAGTCAATATCGCAAGTAAATGTGCAGACTGCATTCAAAAAGTGGCGGTCATGCGAAACAACAATAACGCAGTTCTCAAATTCCAAAAGAAATTCCTCAAGCCAAATAATGGACTCAAGGTCAAGACCGTTTGTAGGCTCATCGAGAATAAGATAATCAGGATTTCCAAAAAGAGCCTGGGCAAGAAGCACTCGTACCTTTTGGCTTTCGTCCAGCTCGCTCATCATTCTGTCGTGGAATTCCTCTTCAAGACCAAGACCAGAAAGCATCTGCTCAATCTGATTTTCTGCCTCGTAGCCTCCAAGCTCGCCAAATTCCGCCTGCATATCCGCAGCCTTCATTCCGTCTTCATCAGAAAAATCTTCTTTTGCGTAAATTGCATCGATGTCCTTTTCCAACTGATAAAGCTTCGGATAGCCCATCTTTACAGTTTCTTTTACTGAATATCCGTCATATTTAAAGTGATCCTGGCTTAAAACCGACATACGTTCGCCGGGAGTAATTGTAATTGTTCCCGTGTCATGCTCTATTTCACCGGAAAGAATTTTCAAGAAAGTTGACTTGCCTGCTCCGTTTGCACCAATAATTCCGTAGCAGTTTCCTTTCATAAATTTTATGTTCACATCTTTGAACAAAGGTTTTTCACTGAATTTTAGACTTACATCTGTTACTGTAATCAATTTTTTTTCTCCGATTTATTTTTTTCCAAAGAAGGATTTTATTCTAGCTAATACGCTTTTCTTTTGAGGCGATTTTTTAGATTCCGCAGGCTTTGAAGAATAACTCTTTTTGCCCGAAGCATTTTTTTGCATTGAAGAATTTTTCTTTGCAACGCTTTGTTTTTTTGAAGAATACTTTTGCTTATTTGAAGACGAAGAAGTAAGGGATGCGTATTTTTCCTTATAAACTTTCATGCGCTCTTCTGTTGACATTGTGGCAAGCTTGTCTTCATCAATATAAACACGTCTGTCGCGCTTGTATTCTTTTTTAGCTTCTTCGTTGCGTGAAGAATAACGGCCTCTTCCTTTTTTTGAAGAACGTCTTCTATCTGAACTGCCATTTTTTCTATTGTATTCAGCTGCACGGCGGCGTCCAAATTCGCTTTTGTCATTGTAATCTTCGTGATAACTGTCAAGTTTTATATATACACCGGCGCTTTTGTCTTGAACAAACATGGATTCATCTGCGACACAGCTAGGAATGGGCTTTTCAATATAACGCTCAATCGGCGGTAAGGAATAAACGTCCTGCTCACTGCAAAATGTAAATGCCTTTCCTGATTTTCCGGCACGTGCAGTTCTTCCAATGCGATGCACGTAGTTTTCAGCCTCATTCGGCAAGTCGTAGTTTATAACCATCGCAAGGTCGTTTACATCAATTCCACGGGCGGCAACATCTGTAGCAACGAGACATTTTATAGCTCCGGCTTTAAATTTATCCATTATGGCAAGGCGTTTTTTCTGCGGAAGGTCTCCGATTATAAACTCGCTTTCAAATCCGTTCATTCTAAGACGCTTTGCAACAATCTCGCAGCTTTTTTTTGTATTGCAGAAAACAATCAGGCTTTCAGGCTTTTCACGCGAAATAATTCCAAGCAAAAGTTTCATTTTGTCATCGCTTGAAACATGAAAAAGCTCCTGGGCAATTTCGTCAACAGTTATATTTTCCGCAGCAATTGTAATTTCTGCCGGATTGCGGGTATATTCCCAAGCGAGATTTTTTACATAGGAATTTAAGGTCGCGCTAAAAAGCATTGTCTGCCGCTGCTCGCTTGAAGGCAAAACTTTTATAAGTGTTCTTAAATCCGGATAAAATCCCATGTCAAACATTCTGTCGGCTTCGTCAATCACAAGAAAAGCAACAGAACTCAAATCCATTTGATTTCCATGGTTTAAGTCAATTACACGTCCCGGAGTTCCAATCATAATGTCCACACCTTTTTTTAAGGACGCAACCTGCTTGTCATATCCAACGCCGCCGTAGAAACTAGCGCATTTTAGAGAAGTGAACTTTGCAAGTTTTTGAGCTTCTTCCTGAACTTGAACAGCAAGCTCCCTTGTAGGAACCATAATCAAAGCTTTTTTTCCTGCCGCCTCTCCGCGTGTCAAAAGCTCCTGAATAACGCTTGTTAAATACGCCGCAGTTTTTCCAGTTCCTGTCTGCGACTGAACATACAAATCTCTTCCTTCCAAAGAAGACTTTAAAACCTGCTCCTGAACAGGAGTGCAATCCACGTAGCCTGCATCTTCAATTCCCTGCAAAAG
>NZ_DBKJ01000086.1:0-13797 GCF_002297325.1 Treponema sp. UBA753
GGAAGCCAAGCTCCCCTGCGCCTATGATACTGCCATCCGGCGGGAAAGCAGGTAGCGGCCGGCTTCTTTCATACATCTTTCAAGTGCCCCCCCCGGACGACTCTCCGTGGGGGCTTTCTTTTCCCCATCCGTGGCACTGCCAGCGCGCAACGGCATTTAGTTTCATCTTTTAAAAAGCTATGATTTTTAACTTGCTCTTAATTGACAACATTTCATTATTTATAGTATTATTCTCGAATCGGAGGTTTTAAATTGAAAAACTTAGTTAAATGTGTAGCTGTTGCTTTTTCAGTAATAGCACTTGCTTCATGCGGAACAACAAAAGAAACTGTAAAAGTTGTAACAGGAGCTTATGAGCGTTTGGATTGGCAGGGAAGAGCTACAGGCGCAGAAGTACCGAATTGGGTTGTTGCTGTAGGTGACAATAACAAAAGACAGATTGTAAAAGAACTTGATCTTGATGGCTATATGGTTTGGAGCTTCAACTCAAACGGTCCGGATTTGGATTTCCTCCAGAACTGGACAGATAAAGTTGAACTTCAGAGCAATGTTGCGCAGTCTATCAGCACTTCAATTGGACGTGCTACAGAAGCTTCTTTGAAAGCAGAACAGAGCATTGATACAACAAAAAGCGACAAGGCTCTCAAAGATGTTACAACAGTTCTTTCAAATGTACGTGTAAACGGTCTTGAAAAAATCGCTTCATACTGGATTAAGAGCCGCTTCTCTGAATCTGCAAAACCAAAGGCTGATTCTGATTACAAAACAATGTATACATACTATTCAGTATGGGCTTTGAAGAGCGACTTGTATCAGAGACAGATTAATGCAGCAATGCAGGATCTTCCTGAAAACACAGCACAGGATCCTCTTCTTATGAAACTCATCACAAGATCAATCGAAAAGACTATTCTTAATGAGGATTCAGGTTCAGATGCAAATGTAAGTTCTATATCTTATGATGCAGAAACAGATACAGTAAAATATGATGATGAAGAGCCTGGAGCTGAATTCTAAATGAAGAAGTTTGCTTTTTTGTTTGCAGCTGTTTTTAGTGGCCTTATGATGGTTTCATGCGGAAGTACAAAAGTTTCTCGCGTTGATTCTGATGAGGTCATTGATTTAGACGGCTACTGGAATGAATCTGATGTTCGTATCGTTTGTGATTCACTTATTGAAGAATGTATAAGTTCTCCTAGAATTGCAAAGTTTGAAGGACAACAGGGACATGCTCCAGTTGTTATAATTGATTCTATACGCAATCAGAGCAGCGAGCATATTGACACTTCAATTGTCGAAAAGAAATTTCAAACTGCAATAATTAATTCTGGTGTTATGGAATTTGTTTCTAGCAGCACAGAAAGACAGGCGCTTAGAGAGGAAAAGGCTGATCAGGCTGACCATTCAACTTACGATACTGCAAAAGAAATGGATCAGGAAACTGGAGCTGACTTCATGCTTAAAGGTTCTGTTAAGACAATTGTTCAGTCTGCTGGCGATAAAACTGTAAGAACTTACTATGTTTATGCAGAGTTGCATGACATTAAAACAAATAAAATTGTTTGGATGGCAGAAAATGACAGCATAAAGAAAGTTATTAAACGTCAGAAAGCAAAGCTCTAATTTGCACAAAACAGGCATCTTCAGAATTTTCTGGAGATGCCATTTACTTTTAATCGGAGAAGTTTTCATGAAAAAGCTCTCGCTTCTTTCTTTGCTTTTTGTATTTTTTTTTCTAGCTGGATGCGCTTCTACAAAAGTTGATTTAGAAGCTGAAAAATATTTTTCCGAAGAAAATTATTCAGCGTGCGCTTCCGTTATTCAAAAATCAATAAATAAAAAAAATCCGCCGATAGACAAAGCTCTTGATGTGGCGATTCTAAATCATTATTCAAAAAATTATTTGCAGTCCTCAAAAGATTTTAATCAGACTGACCGTCAAATAGAAGATGCTTACACAAAAAGCATTTCAAAAACGACTGGCGCAGTTTCCTTAAATGAAAATATTTCTGACTATACTGGAAATGTTTATGAATATCTTTTGTTAAATGCGTTTAATTCTTTGAATTACTACAACATGGGTGAATTTGATGAAGCTCTTGTTGAAATCAGAAAAATTGAAAATAAACAAAAGGAATATATTTCAAAATATGGCGAGCTTGCTTTGCAGGATTTGGATGTAGATACTGAAACTCTTGCCGACTCTGCAAAGACAATGAATGTAAATATGCGTGAAGTTTATAGGCATACTCCGCGCAAACCTACGGAAGCAGATGTCTATAAAGATTCTGCATTTGCACATTATCTTGCGGCATTGATGTATATTCAAGATAAAAGTGGAACTCCAGAACTTCATGTTCGGGAATATGAAGCGATAAACCGCGGCGTAAAATGCGCTTCTTTGCGAGACGACTTGAAAATTCCTTCTGGAATGGGAAGACTGGATTTTGTTTCGTTAGCTGGAAAAATTATTCGCCGTAAAGAAGGAACTGTTTATTTTCCAAGTTTCGCGGCAAATGGAACTCCAATTTTTTTAACTTCTGTAACGATTGGAGGCATTACGATTCCGGCTTTCAGGCTGAAATATGTTTATCCTTATGTTGAAGCAGATGAAAACGGCAATATTATAAAACCTAGCGATTCAATTTCTTCTATAAAAGTTACGCTTTCTGATGGAAGCACTGTACGGCTTAATCTTATTGAATGGTTTGATGAGGCTGTTCAAAAAGATGTTGCTTTAAAAGCCCGCAAGGATTTTATAAGAAGTATATTCCGCAGCACAACAAAAAAAGCTGCTGCTGTAACTTCTGCCGCTGTCGCTATACGAGCTACTCCTGAAAAGTTCCGGTCAATTACAGAAATTGCAGTTACAAAAGCTCTTGATGCTGTGGATTTTGCTGAAACTGCGGATATTCGCCAATGCCGTTATTTTCCGAGTTTTGCGGCTGGCGGAGGTTTTACGTTGAAGCCTGGAATTTATTCAGCGAAGGTTGAATATTTTGATACAAATGAAAATCTTGTCGGAACAGAGACTTTTGAGAATTTAGAAGTAACTGCTGGCCGTCCGACTATTGTGGAGTCAATATGTATAAAATAACTAATTTTTTTGTTTTGCTTGTTTGCGGAATTTCAGTTTGTTTTGCTGCCCGCGTAAAAGAGCCTGTCTGGGTAAGTGTTCCGAAAAAAGTTTATGATCCTGAAAAATATCTTTCTTATGTTGGAAAAGCAAAAGACAAATCTCAGGCAGAACTCCTTGCGGTTGAAGGAATCGCCTCTGTTTTTGAGCAGAATGTTGCTTCGGCTTCTGTGTCTTCTTCAAGAATGGAACAGGCGAGCAATGAAGGAAAAGTTGCAATTGCAAAGGCTCAGAATTTCAATTCAAAGATAATGCGAAAAGTCGATGTTGATTCTCTTGTTGGCATTGAAATCAAAGAATATTGGACTGATGCTGAAAAAAACATTTATGTTATTGCGGTTCTTGACAAGCCGAAAACTTCGCTTCTTTATTCTAATATGATTGAAAAAAACAATGCGGAAATCAAAAAACTTTTGAATGGCGAAACTGATGATGAATTTTCTTTTGAAAATTATGCGCGGATTGACTTTGCGCGTGAAATTTCTGTTTTAAATGAAAAATATCTTTCACGCCTTTCTGTTATAGATTTTGATAAGGCTTCCGAATTAGAAAAACAGACTGAGAGTGCCGCTGATATAAATGCGATGCTTCTTCAGATTGCAAAACAAATTCCTGTTTATGTTTATTTTCAGAATGATCCTGACGGCAGGGCTCGTTCCGCTTATGCAAAAATGCTGAATTCGTTTGGATTCAGAACTTCGCAGGAAAAAAATGAACGCTATTCGTTTACAGGAAGCATGAGTTTTGAACAGAATATTCCAAAGGACAAAAGTTCAGTGCAGTGCAGATACACTTTTAAAGCTGATTTGAAGGATTCTGCATTTGTGCAAAATCTTTTTACGCTTTCATTTGACGGAAGAAATTCCAGCAATTCTTATTCTGATGCCCAGAACCGTGCTATGCGTGCTATTGAAGCTCGTGCGGCAGGAAATTCCACAGAAGAATTTAGAAAATTTTTGCAGAATATTGTAGTTCATTATTGACAAATAAATACATTTTCTGTAATATATTTATACATTCGTAACTGAATGCTCCCTTAGCTCAGTCGGTAGAGCAATGGACTGTTAATCCATGTGTCGCTGGTTCAAGCCCAGCAGGGGGCGCATATAAGGCAGCTGTTTTGGCTGTCTTTTTTGTTTTAAATTTGCAGTTAAAATTTGTTTTTTTCTTGAATTTTTATTATATTTATTGGCAATCAAAAAATTTTAAAATGTAGAACTTTTTTCGCTTGATTTCTTATTTTTATTGAAGATTTTCAGCTTGAAAAGTTTTGGAGTAAAATCATGGCAAAGTATCAGTTTCAGACGGAAGTTAATCAGCTTTTAAAACTTATTATTCATTCAATGTATTCAAACAAGGATATTTTTCTGCGTGAAATTGTTTCGAATGCTTCGGACGCGCTGGATAAATTAAAATATCTTACAGTTTCTGATGATAAATATAAGGACATTCCTTTTAATCCGCGCATAGATATTTCATTCAATGAAGAAAAAAAGATTCTTTCAGTTCAGGATTCTGGAATTGGAATGGACGAAGAAGATCTTACAAATAATTTGGGAACAATCGCACGTTCTGGAACAAAAGCTTTTATCGATATGCTTTCTAAAAACGGAACTGGATCTTCAGATTTGATTGGACAGTTTGGTGTTGGGTTTTACAGCGCATTTATGGCGGCAAGCAAAATTGATGTTTACACAAGAAAAGCTGCCGGCGATGGAAAAGTTCTGCACTGGTCAAGCGATGGAACAAATTCCTACGAAATTGAAGAACTAACAGAAAAATCAGAAGCCTACTGCCAGTATGGATTTGACAAGGCTGAAACTGTAGGTTCCGTTATTGAAATTCATTTGAATGACGATTCTAAAGATTATGCTTCAAGATGGAAAATTGACGAACTTATAAAAAAATATTCAAATCACATTGCTTTCCCGATTTATCTTCATTATGTTCAGACAAAGTATGACAAGGACGGAAAAGCTGAAGGAACTGAAAATAAAGTTGAGCAGGTGAATTCTGCCAGTGCGCTTTGGAAGCGGAACAAGAGTGAGCTTAAAAAAGAAGACTACAATGACTTTTATAAGACAATCAGCCATGACGGAACAGATCCGCTTATGTACGTTCACACCCATGCGGAAGGAACTCAGGAATACACGACTTTGTTTTATGTTCCACGCACTGCGCCGTTCGATATGTATCAGGCTGATTATAAAAGCGGTGTTAAACTTTATGTAAAGCGCGTTTTTATAACTGACGATGACCGTGAGCTTTTGCCGTCTTATTTGCGTTTTATCCGCGGCGTTATTGATTCAGAAGACTTGCCTTTGAATGTGAGCCGTGAAATTCTTCAGCAAAACAGGATTCTTGAAACTATAAAAACTCAGTCTGTAAAAAAACTTCTAAGTGAATTCAAAAAACTTGGTGACGAGGCAAAAAAACTTGAGGCAAAAACTGACCTTTCTGATGATGAAAAAGAAACTGTTGAAAAATGGCACGATTTTGTAAAGTCGTATAACCGTCCTTTGAAGGAAGGCCTTTATTCTGATTTTGCAAACCGCGATGAAATTGCCGAGATAATCCGTTTTAAGTCAACTGCAGATGAAGGCAATGGCGAAAACAAATGGACAAGTTTTGCAGATTATGTTCAGCGCATGAAACCTGATCAGAAATCAATTTACTATATCAGCGGAAGTGATGAAAAAAATCTACGCTCTTCTCCGTTGCTTGAGGCTTATAAAAAGAAAGGGTTTGAAGTTCTTATTATGGCGGATGACATAGACGATATTGTTATTCCTGCATACGGAAAATACAAAGACTTTGAGCTGAAAGCAGTGAACCGCGCCGGAAGTGATGAAGAGCTTGGAGTCGACAAGGAAGAGGCTAAGAAAAAAGAGGAAGCGTTCAAACCTGTTCAGGAAAAAATAAAGAAAGCTCTTGAAGGCCGTGTAAAGGATGTTGTTCTCTCAAAGCGTCTTTCTGATAGTCCGAGCTGCATTGTTGTGGATGAAAATGACCCGAGCCTTCAGATGGAACGCATGATGAAAGCAATGGGACAAGGCGGTGGAGATTTTGTAAAGCCGATTCTTGAAATAAATGCAGACCACGCGATTGTAAAAAAACTGGAAGGTTCTGTTTCGGAAGACTTTATAAAAAATGTAAGCGAAGTTCTTCTTGATCAGGCGCTTCTTGTAAGCGGAGCGGAATTAAAAGATCCGGCTGATTTTGTAAAATCACTGAATTCTTTACTTGCTGAATAAATTGCATAAAAAGGCTTTCCAGTTTTTCTGGAAGGCTTTTTGCTTTTTTAATGAAAAATCATTTGTAACGATAATTGCGCATTTTTATTTTTTAGATATGGAAAAAATTGAAACTCCTGATGAGTATTTAGTGGAACACGACAACGATCATTTGCAGGGAAAAGAACTTGCAAAAATTTCGTCATTGAACGAAATCAATTCGATGAATCCCAATGACTTTATAAAAATGGCTTTTGAATTTCAGAAGCTTATGATGATTTATGAAAGCGCAATAAAGCAGGTTGTTACAAAACTTGAAATTTTAAACAAAGAGTATAAAGTTACAGGCAGAAGAAATCCGATTGAAACAATAAAGTCCAGAATAAAATCTCCAGAAAGCATTGCTGAAAAACTCGAAAAGCGGAAGTTGCCGTTTACATTTGAGTCCATGACAGAAAATCTTACTGATGTTGCTGGCGTTCGTGTAATCTGCCCTTACATTTCAGATATTTACACAATAAAAGACATTCTTTTAAAGCAGCCGGATATAAAACTTCTGAAGGAAAAAGATTACATAAAAGAGCCCAAGGAGTCCGGCTATAGAAGCCTGCATATTGTTGTTGAAACAATTGTTTACCTTTCTAATACTGAGCACAGAGTTCCTGTTGAAATTCAGCTTAGAACGATTGCAATGGATTTTTGGGCGAGCCTTGAGCATGAGCTTAGATACAAGACTGAATCGCATATTCCAGCCGGAATTCGCCGCGAGCTTTTAAGATGCGCAGAAACAATTGCAATGACCGATCGCGAAATGGAAGAAATTGCAATTGAACTTCAGGCTTTGGATTAGTTTGCTAGATGTTTTCTTTTGAATTCTTGGCATTACTAGAAAATTTTTTTTTTCTATAGTATGATATGCTTGTCTTAGAAATTTCCGTTTGGTGATTTTTAGATAAAAATCTTATATCAACTGCGCATTTGATTGCAGATGCGTTTAAAAAGTCAAGATTTTGTTCGTTGGCTTTTTGGGAGATTCAATTGTCAGAATTACATGAGTCCGGTGAAGACTATCTTGAGGCAATTCTTAGATTAAAAGAAGAAAATGGAGTTGCAAGATCCGTTGATGTTGCAAAGCGTCTTGGTGTTTCCAAGCCTAGTGTAAGCCGGGCGATGAGCATTTTGGGCGAAAACGGATATATTACAACTGGCCATATTGGTTCTCTTGAATTGACTGAAAAAGGACAGAAAAAGGCCGAGTCCGTTTATGCGCGCCATGTTCTTCTCACAGATTTTCTTGTAAAAATTACTGGCGTTGACAAAGCTCATGCGGAAGAAAATGCGTGCAGAATTGAGCATGATATTGATGAAGATATAAAAGACGGAATTCAAAAATGGATGGAGCAAAATAAATAAAATGTCAGACGTAAATGGAAAAAATCATGGCACATTGACTGGCGACAATCACGCTGCTCTTTGGAGCGGAAGATTTGCAGAAGGACCGGATGCCGCTGCGGTTGAGTTTGAAACTTCTATCCGTGTTGATGAAAGAATGGCTCTTGATGATATTCACGGTTCGATTGCCCATGCGCAAATGCTTGGCGAGCAGAAAATAATTTCAAAATCAGAAAGTTCTGAAATTGTAAAAGGTTTAAAATCAATTGAAAAGGATTTGCTTTCCGGCGAGTTGAAAATTGATTATAGCGCGGAAGATATTCATTCATTTGTTGAAGCCGTTCTCACAGACCGCATTGGTGAGCCTGGAAAAAAACTTCATACAGGACGCAGCCGAAATGATCAGATTGCGCTGGACGAGCGTCTTTATTTGCGCCGCATGATTCCTTGCATTCAGAATGAAATTTTAACTCTTATAAAAACTCTTTCTGAAATTGCTTCAAAAAATAAAAAATCCTTGTTGACAGGTTATACTCACATGCAGCATGCCCAGCCTGGAACTTTGGCGCAGCATCTTTTGGCGTGGGCTTCTATGCTTGTGCGCGATTGGGAACGTCTTGAAGATTCACTTAAGCGCATTGAAAAATCTCCACTTGGCTCTGGAGCTTTGCAGGGAAGCACTTTGCCTCTTGACCGTGAGCTTGTTGCAAAGAAACTTGGATTTTCTGGAGTTACTGAAAATTCCTTGGACACAGTTTCTGACAGAGACTATTGCATAGAATTCACTTCGGATTTTGCATTGCTTCAAAGCCACTTAAGCCGGATGTGCGAAGAAATTGTATTGTGGTCGACAACAGAATTTTCGTTTGTTGAGCTAAGTGAAAAATGGTCAACTGGCTCTTCAATTATGCCGCAGAAAAAAAATCCAGACTTTGCTGAATTAATCCGCGGAAGAACAGGAAAAGTTTACGGCGATTTGATAAATCTTCTTACAATGGTAAAAGGTCTTCCGCTTGCTTATGACCGGGATTTACAGGAAGACAAAGAGCCTTTGTTTGATGCTTTTGACACTGTTGAGGCGAACCTAAAAGTTTTTACAGCAATGATTTCTTCTGCAAAATGGAATCTTGAAAAAATGGCGGCAAGCTGTGAAGGCGGTTTTGCAAATGCCACGGATTTAGCTGAATATCTTGTGCGCAAGGGAGTTCCGTTTAGAACGGCGCATGGAATTTCTGCAAAAGCTGTTCGCATGGCAATTGATGCAGGACTTTCAAAAATTGAAGATTTGTGCGTGGAGGAATTTAAAAAATGTTCTCCGCTGATTGAAGATGACGTTTATGAAATTCTTTCACCGGAAGCCTGTGTGGAAAATAGAAAGACAATCGGTGCGCCTTCTTCTGAATCAACTTCAGTTCAAATAAAAGCTTTGATTGCATTTTGTAAAAAAGGCTTAAAAAAATAATTTTAGGAGTTTTCAAAATGAAAAAAATTGTTGCAGTTATTTGTGGACTTATGGTTTGCCTTTCAATGGCGAGCGCAAAAAAGAAATCATCTGGAAAATTTGTTCTTGGACTTGATGATTCATTTCCGCCGCTTGGATTCCGCGATAAAAATAATGAAATTGTAGGCTATGACATTGACCTTGCCCGCGAAGTTGCATCTCGTCTTGGACTTGAGCTTGTTTGCCAGCCGATTGACTGGTCCACAAAAGAAATGGAGCTTAACACTGGAAAAATCGACTGCATTTGGAATGGACTTACTTTAACTGAAGAAAGAAAACGCGCAATGGCTTGCTCTGAACCTTACCTTGCAAATGCGCAGGTCGTTGTTGTCCGCAATGATGGCGAGATAAAATCGCTTGCAGATTTAAAAGGAAAAAAAGTCGGAGTTCAGGCTGGTTCTTCTGCGCAGGAAGCAATTGACGGTGCGCCAGATTTCAAAAAAAGCCTAAAGGAAATTGTTGAGTTCAAAGAAAATGTTACTGCTCTCAACGACCTTGAATTTGGAAATCTTGATGGAGTTGTAATGGATTTGGTTGTGGCCGGATATAGCATTACGCAGGGAAAGAAGCCGCTTGTTATTCTTGATGAAACCCTTGCTCCTGAAGAATACGGAATTGCATTCAGCAAAAAAAACAAGTCTCTTCGCGATAAAGTTCAAAAAACACTTTTGGAAATGCAGGCTGACGGAACTGTTGCAAAAATTTCAACAAAGTGGTTTGGCTCTGATATTTCCACAATCGGAAAATAATTATATTTTGTAAAATGTTTTTGCGTCTGGAAAAATTCCGGGCGCATTTTTCTAAAGTAAAATTTAAATGATTGAATTTTTATCTGAATATTTTCTAAGAATCAAAATTGGAAATCTTCTTGTTGTAATGCTCCAGAGCACTTGCGTCAGCTTGGAAGTTTTTTTTCTTACTCTGATTTTTTCTGTTCCGCTTGCGCTTTTTATTTGCTTCGGAAGAATGTCGGCTGTAAAAATTGTGGCTGGAGTTACAAATCTTTTTCTGCTGATAATCCGCGGAACGCCCCTTATGCTTCAGCTTATTTTCGTTTATTTTGCGCCCCAGATGATTTTTGGAATTGGCTTTGACAGATTTACGGCTGCGATTGTGGCGATGGTTATAAATTATGCGGCGTATTTTGCGGAAATTTACCGTGGAGGAATTCAGTCCATTCCGTTTGGTCAGTATGAAGCTGCAAAAGTTTTGGGCTTTACAAAGAATCAGACTTTCTTTCGAATTATAATTCCGCAGGTTGTAAAACGCATAATTCCGCCAATGGGAAACGAAGTTATTACTCTTGTAAAAGACACTGCGCTTGTTCAGGTTTTGGGCGTGGCTGAGCTTTTTCACGTTGCCCAGACTCAGAGCGGACGTCTTGTTAGTGTTATGCCGCTTTTTATTGCAGGTGTTTTTTATTTTGTAATGAACTGGGCTGTTTCTAAAGCATTTGACTTCACGGAGAAAAAACTTGGATACTACAAATAGTGAAATTATAAAAGTTGAAAATCTGAAAAAAAATTTTGGCGAACTCGAAGTTTTAAAAGGTGTTTCATTTTCCTTGCATAAAGGAGAAGTTCTTGGAATAATCGGTCCGAGCGGAAGCGGAAAATCTACGTTGCTTCGTTGTGTTTGCCAGCTTGAAAAAATTACAGACGGCTCAATTTCTATTTGCGGACAAAACATGGTCAAGGACGGCGTTTACATCGATAAAAAAACTTTGCGAAAAATTGGTTTGAACGTTGGGCTTGTGTTTCAGAATTTCAATCTTTTTCCGCATTTTTCAGTTTTAAAAAATATTACCGAGGCGCAGAGAGTTGTCCTTGGAAAAGAAAAATCTGAAGCGGAAGAAACTGCTATTTCACTTTTAAAGAAAATGAATCTTGAGCAAAAAGCGTTGTGCTATCCTTGCGAACTTTCTGGTGGGCAGCAGCAGCGTGTTTCTATTGCGCGTGCGTTGGCGCTTAAGCCCGAAGTTTTGTTTTTTGACGAGCCGACTTCTGCATTGGATCCAGAGCTGACAGGAGAAATTCTTTCTGTAATCCGTGAGCTTGCCGAGGAAAAAATGACGATGGTTGTTGTTACGCATGAAATGTCTTTTGCCCGAGACACAAGCGATACAATTATTTTTATGGACGGCGGAGTTATTGTTGAGCAAGGAAAAGAAGTGATTGAAAATCCAAAGGAAGAGCGCACAAAGCTTTTTCTAAAGCGTTTTAATGAAAAATAAGTTTTTAGAGTTTTTAAGAAAAACTATTGACAATATAAACTGTTTTTTGATATGATATTATCACCTTTTGGGGTGTTAGCGAAGCTGGTTATCGCGCTGGCCTGTCACGCCGGAGACCACGAGTTCGAGTCTCGTACATCCCGAAGTCAAGCATCTGTTTTTATACAGGTGCTTTTTTTTTGCCTTGATGTTATCATGTTGCTTAGAGGAATTTATGACAAATAAAGTTTACATAATCGGACACAGAAATCCTGATACAGATTCAGTTGTTGCCGCGGCTGCCTATGCAAGGCTTAAGCATCTTCTTGGAAAAAAAGAATATGTTGCCGCCCGCGCTGGAAAATTAGCTCCGCAGACAGAATATATTTTCAAGAGATTTAAAGTTGAACCGCCACAATATATTCCAGATTTAATTCCTAAGACTGAATATTATATGAGCGGCGAATATTCTTCCGTAGATCAGGATGTTCCGCTTTGGAATGCTGTGGACAAAATGATAAGCACAAATTCTTCTGTTCTTCCGATTGTCAATGTGGACGGAACTTATCAGGGGCTTTTGAACTATAACGCATTTGCTTTGAATTCATTTAAAATTCTAAGTCCAAAGAAAGACGACATTTTTTTAACAAGCATAAAGCTTATAGAAAAAACTTTGGGCGCAGTTCCGATTGTGGAATTTGATGCGGACGATTATTTCAAATGCTCCTTGATGGTTGGCGATGACGATGCTGATTCATTCAAGAATCTTCTTTCTGAGCATAAAAGTGAAAACATTGTCGTGATTACAGGCGACCGTGAAGATATTCAAAAAATGTCAATTGAAGCAAAAGTGCGCGCTGTAATTGTTACAAAAGATTATGTTATAAAAAAAGAACTTAGGGAGCTTGCCCGTAAAAATAAGGTTTCAATTATTTCCGGCCATGACAGCACTGTTGCAACCGCAATGCTTGTAGAATATTCTTCGCCTGTAAGTTCTATGGCTGACACAAAAATTCTTCCGGTGAAAGCAAGTGATACAGTTCAAAAAATCCGCGCCCAGCTTGCCCAAAGTCCTGCAAGATGCCTTCCTGTGGTTGACGATGATTTTAAAGTCATTGGAATAATCAGCGAAAGTGATTTACTGCACGAAGCGAATATTCAAGTTATTTTGGTAGATCACAATGAGCCGCAGCAGGCGGTTGAGGGAATTGAAAATTATATAATTCAGGAAATTATTGACCATCACAAAATAAACACTTTTGCAACTCGAATTCCAATTAACTTTATAAACAAAGCAGTCGGCTCAACAAGCACAATCATTGCGAATCTTTACCGCGAAAACAGAATTTCAATTCCGAAAGACATGGCTTCAATTCTTTTGTGCGGAATTCTTAGCGACACTCTGATTCTTCAGTCTGCGACAACGACAGAATATGATGTTCTTACCGCTGAATATTTGAGTAACATTACAGAACTTGACATAAAAACTTTGGGAAACGACATTATAAAAAGCGGAAGCCATATAGACGGACGTTCTGCAGAAGAAGTTGTGCATCAGGATATGAAAGAATATTCTGAAAATAAATTCAAATATTCTGTGAGCCAGATAGAAGTTGACAGCACACGTGAAATTGTTGAGCGCAAAAAAGAATTCCTTGATTGCCTTGAGCAGGAACGAAAATCAAAAGGAGCTTTGTTCAGTGCGCTTCTTGTAACGGACATAACAAAATTAAGTTCGATAATGTTTTTGGCAAGCGAACCGAAATTTGAAGCCGTTATAAATTTCCCGAAACGTGATGAGCACATTTATTATATGAAAGATATTGTTTCGAGAAAAAAACAACTGATTCCTTTGCTTTCTGAATTGACTGCAAAAGTAAATTAAAAGTTTTTACAGATATTTTTTTATTGTTTCTATAATTTTATTCTGAACCGGGAGAATTTCCTGAAGCTTTTCCTTGGCTTCTGGAATTTTTTCTTGGCGCAGAAGATTTGTAATTTCCGTGTAAGCTTTGTAGAGCGGAGTTACAGAAAGATTTCCCGTGTTACCTTTTAGTGTGTGCGCTTTGGAAATTGCATTGTTAAGATTTCCATTTGCAATGTCGCATTCAATTCCGCTGTTCTGTTCAATTGAAGTAAGAAGTTTTTTCAGCATCATTTCCAAAAGCTGGCTGTTTCCCATAAAACGTTCAAGCGCAGAATCCATGTCGGCGTCGAGTTCTTTCAGTTCATTTATCAAATCCACAAAATCCCTCCCAAAATAAAACTGCTTAATTAGCCCAAACTTCGAGTTTTATGATTTTATGTCATTATCGGGCTTGAC
>NZ_DBKJ01000010.1:0-3675 GCF_002297325.1 Treponema sp. UBA753
TTTTTACATGCGTTTGCCCTGCTGTTTTTATCTAAAAATTGCAGAATTAAGCGCAAGATGGATTATTACAAAACTGAACGGCATAGAAACAATCGTGAGCAAAGTAGAAATAAAGCAGGCGCGGGAAGCAAGAAGTTCATGCCGGTGAAACTGAACGCACATCATGCTAAGCGTAACAGAAATCGGAGCGGAAAAACCAACCACAAGAGCAGCAAGCGAATATTCATTAAAGCGGACAATTCCTGCCAAATGCAAAACACAGCAGAAAATCAAAACAAAAACCGGAGCAAAAAAGTTTCTCATAACGGCAATCAACCAAGCAGTTTTATCTTTCACTGCGGAAGAAAAATCAGCCTCGCCAATGGACATTCCAATTAAAAACATCGAAAGCGGATTCAGCAAATGGCAAAATGAAGAAACAGTTGTGTAAAGAACCGGCAAAGTTTTATCCACACGCAAAAAAGAATGCATTCCCTGCCCAGTTTGAACTTGCACCGTAAAATCCTGTAAAAGCCAAACAGCAATTCCAAGGAACATTCCAATCATAATCGGCGTAACAAAAATTTTCTTTGCAGAAATTGAAAACGTCTTAACGTGAAAACGCTCGCCGGAAATTATGTAAAATCCTACTATATAAACCATTATTCGGAACACAACAGAAATTGAGCTTATGTAAAGCATAACTTCCTTGTCGCGTCCCGTATAAACCGACTGCAAAATCGGAAGTGAAAAAAGCGTCGTCTGTCCAACTGCCACAAAAAGAGCCGCCAGAATACACTCGTCTTTTGCGCGCTTTATAAAGGCAAGTTTTCCAAGAAAAACAAGCAAAGCGTAAATTATTCCGGCAAGCAAAATTTCAACAAGGCTTGTAGTAAAATTTTCCCTGTTGAAATTCTGCATAAAGGCATTAAACGCAATGCAAGGAACCGCAATTTTCCAAACAATCGCCGTAACTGTCTTTTTTCCGCCGTCATCAACAATGCCACGCCGCCTAAAAAAGTAGCCAAGGCAAATTGTTATCACAGTCTGAAAAAACGCGCCCAGAAAATGCACATCGCAAAGCACGAGCTTTAACACTTGAAGCATTTTTTACTTCTTGAGCAATGCCGCAAATGGATTGTAATACATTCCGTCGTCGCTGCCAAAATTCTGTTTTTCGCGGTGAGGCTTTTTGTTTTTATCGAACGAAGGCTTTTCCCCGGAAACTGAATGTTTTTTTACAACCACAACTTTTTTCTTTGCACCAGAAGAAGCTCCTCCAGCAGGGCGGCTTGCAGCATCAGATTTAAGCGAAAGGCTGATTCTCTTTCTGTCTGTATCCAAGTCAATTATTGTAAATTCCTTTACATCGCCAACTTTGATTACGTCCATCGGGTCAGAAACAAAACTGTCGCTAAGCTCGGAAATGTGAATAAGACCAGTTTCGTGCAAGCCAATGTCCACAAATGCGCCAAAATCAACAACATTTTTAATCTTGCCAGTAACTTTCATTCCAACCTTGAGGTCTTCAAAATTCAAAACGCCTTTCTGCATGATTGGAGCAGGATAGCCGTCGCGCGGATCACGGTTAGGCTTTGCAAGCTCTTCAACAATATCATTGATTGTAGTTTCACCAACATTGTACTTTTCTTCCAGCTGTTTTTTAAGTTCCGCGGAAATCTTTTCTTTTTTCTGAACAAGCGGAAGAACTTCTTTTGCAACTTCGTAGTTTTCCGGGTGAACCCAAGTGTTGTCAAGCGGATTTGAGCTTTCTGGAATTTTCAAGAATCCCGCGCACTGCTCAAACGCCTTTGGTCCAAGCCCCGAAACTTTTTTCAAATCCTCGCGGCTTGTGATTTTTCCGTTTGTATCGCGGTAGGCAACAATTTTCTTTGCAAGAGAACTGTTGATTCCAGAAACATATTTTAAAAGGCTCGCGCTCGCTGTGTTCAAGTTTACGCCAACCTGATTTACAACAGAACCAACAACTTCATCCAAAGTATCTGAAAGTTTTTTCTGATTTACATCATGCTGGTAAAGTCCAACGCCAATTGCCTTTGGGTCTATTTTTACAAGCTCAGCAAGCGGATCCTGCAATCTTCTTCCCATTGAAATTGCACCACGGATTGTAAGATCAAGCTCAGGAAATTCTTCGCGGGCAATGTCGCTTGCAGAATAAACAGAAGCACCGCTTTCATCAACTACCGTGTACATGACATCAGAATAATTTTCGCTGATTACTTTGCTTACAATCGCCTGAACTTCCTGGCTACCAGTTCCGTTTCCAACCGCAACAACCTGAATGTCGTACTTGTCAATCGCGTCATTGATTGCCTTATATGAGCCTTCTGGATCTGCAACCTGCTTAATAAGGAAGTAGCCAAGATATTTTCCAGTTTCATCAAGGGCAGCGCATTTTGTTCCAGTGCGGATTCCAGGATCAACTCCAAGAACGCGACTTCCTTTTATCGGCTGGGTCATCAAAAGATTCTTTAAGTTTTCGCTGAAAATTCCAATTCCATGCTCGTCAGCTTCATCAGTTTCATCGCTGCGGATTTCACGAACAACTGCAGGACTTAAAAGACGCACAACTCCATCTTCAATAGCCCCAGAAAACGCCTTGTTGTTAATTGTGTATTTTTTCTGAATAGCTTTTACAGCCTCGTCAACATCAACGAAAATTGTAACTTCAAGCGCACCTTCACGTTCTGCACGGTTGATTGCAAGAATTCTATGCGGCTTAACCTGATTCAAAGGCTCGCTGTAGTCCCAGTACATTTTGTATGTGGAAGTTTTTTCAACTGTTTCAGCGTCCTGTCCGTCTGGAACAATTCCTTTTGTAACAATCGAGCCGGTTTCCATATAAAGTGAATGGACAGTTTCGCGGTTTTTGGAATCCTGAGCAACACGCTCTGCGACAATGTCCTTTGCACCTGCAATCGCATCTTCCGCAGTTTCAACATTTAAAGCTGAATCTTCATTGTCTGTCTTTATGAATTCCTTTGCTTTTTCAAGAAGAGCAGCGTCATCAAGCTCATACATGGCATCTGCCAAAGGCTCAAGTCCTTTTTCCTGTGCAACCATTCCGCGGGTCTTTTTCTTCTTTTTAAATGGAGCCCACAAGTCTTCAAGCTCGGAAAGAGTTTTTGCTTCCATTGCGGCATTGTACAAAGATTCAGTAAGCTTGTTCTGATTAAATATGCCTTTTACAATTTCAAGGCGGCGTTCTTCCAGATTTTTATAGGAAGTAAACAAGTGGTCGCATTCACGCACCTGAAGCTCATCAAGCGAGCCGTGCTTTTCTTTGCGGTAACGTGCAATAAAAGGAATAGTGCATCCTTCCTGAACAAGGCTGATGACCGCGCTTACCTGAGGAACTTTTATGTTCAGCTCCTCAGCGATTTTTTTCATAATTTCAACTTCATTGACTGCCAACGAGTCGATTTTCTCTTGAGTAAATTCCATAGGACGCTATTTTACGAAAAAAACAACCTTGCGTAAAGTGGAACTTTTGGAGGGTTTTGGATGGGAATATTACTGCTGAAGGAATACTTCCTAAGAGGCTAAGAGAGTATTCCTAAGAGCTGAAGTAAGTATTCCTAAGAGCCTTAGAGAGTATTCCTCAGGGGCTTAGGAAGTATTCCTCAGCCTCTTAGGAAGTATCGCTACGGCTTTTAGGAAGTATCCCTTTTGTTT
>NZ_DBKJ01000009.1:0-1193 GCF_002297325.1 Treponema sp. UBA753
AAACGTGAAGAAAAAAATACGGTCCAACCAGCACGTTTGCGATATTCAGGATAAAAAGCACAGCTGCATAAATCAATGTAGGAATCAAAGCGCAAACTGCACGCGAAAAAGTCAATTGAACATCTTCAAATATGATAAATGAAACCAAAGCTAAAACCGGGCAAACAAAGTGCATAAAAAGCCCTGAACCTTCCAGCATATAGCTGCTAAAATTCCGCATTGTATATCCGCCGGCGTTCGGAATAAGAAGGGCAAGAACAACCGTAATCGTCAAAGTTGTGCAGCAAGTTGCAATGTATAAAAAAAGTTTTGCAGAATAAGGAACTTTTTTTCCAAAGCGCAAAGAACGGACTTTAAAAATCGCCATGGCTGCACACGAAATTCCCAAAAGAATGTTGCTGTCCTGCGTGTAGTATTTGAAAAATATGAAGCTGCCGTATTCTGTAAAAGTCAAAATAACGGCAATAACTTCAAATACTGCGATTAGGACGTTTAATACTAGAGAAATGAAAATACGCTTGTTTAAAAATTTATTTTGAAGCATAGATGAAACTCTTCTGTTTGCAACTTAACATAAAATTTCTTTTAATGCGCAAAGCAAAGCGTCGTTGTCATTTTTGTCGCGAACTGCAAGCCTTATGTACTTTCCATTTTCAAAACATTTCTTTCCGGTTAAATCTTTTATAAAAAGATTGTAACGCTGCATAAGAATCTGGGTAAGTTCAGACGCAGTAATTTTTCCATCAAGCCTGCACATTAAAAAGTTCGCCTGGCTTGGGAATACATAAAAATCTGGGATTTTTGCTAATTCGAAAGCGAAACGTTCTCTTTCTTCTGCAATTTTATCGCAAGCAGCTGCATACAATTTTTTATACTTATCATAGATTTGCAAGTAGTATTCTGCAAACGAATTAATATTCCAAATTGCATTCTTCTTTTGAATCTGCTTTACATAGCTAGAGTCTGAACTTGCAAGCAAACCGAGACGCAAACCTGGAACTCCATAGCTTTTGCTTATAGATTTTACAACAATAAGGTTTGGATTTTCCATTAAAATTTTATCATCAAGCAAAGTGTATCGTTCGTCTTTTTGTGCGAAATCAATAAAACTTTCGTCAAAAATAAGTTTTGCATCTAGTTTTTTCAATTCAGAGCAAAGCAAAAGAACATCTTTTTTATTCAAAAAATTTCCA
>NZ_DBKJ01000009.1:1240-3201 GCF_002297325.1 Treponema sp. UBA753
TTTTTTATTCAAAAAATTTCCACTTGGATTATCAGGATTTATAAGAAGAACTGTTTTTGCTCCAGAAGTCCTTACTGTTTTAAGAATATCTTCAGCCGTATAAGAAAATGCTTCCTTATCTACTGGAACCGGAACAGTCTTTGCATTAATAAAACGTTCTGGATATTCATTAAAAGTTGGATAAGGAATTGCAACAGTTCCTTGAATTTTTTCTCCTAGCGAGGCAATTAATTCGGCAGCGCCGTTTCCTGCAACAATGTTTTCTGGAAGAATATTAAAAATTTTCCCTAAAAGAAGGCTCTGCTGAGCAGCTCCGCTTGGATATTGAGTTAGCAAAGTTTTAAAATTTGAAGAAAGCTCATCAATCATATTCTGCGGAGGAAAATATGGATTTACCAAATAGCAAAAGTCTTTCATATTAGGAAAACGCCAATAGCCACCGTAACGATGCTGCATCCGCTTTATTTTTTCTTCATTATTTGCAAACCGGTCTTCGGCAATAGCCAAATCTGCGGCATCATCAATCTCATACCAATCATCACCGCTAACTTTCATGCCTTTTATTGCCGTTGAAGAAAGAAATGAAATTACCTTTAGAACCTGTTCGTAGTATTCGTTTTCTCCAAAAGCTTTTTGATACGCTTCAAGAAAAGGAATATAATAGTTTTTTGAAAAATCTTTAGAAAATTTATAAATATTTACAGTCTTATAGTAATCTTCTGTGTGATTCCACTTAAACGCGGATTTATCAACAATTTGAGTTATCTGATTTTCACAATTAAGCAGAGTGCAAGTTCCGTCCATCCATGGCTCAAACTTTGAAACAACGGCAACATTTTTATCAGAGCTAGAAATCAACGAAGATAAAATTTCCTTCTTAAAAATTAAATCGCTTTCAAGAAGAAGAGTGTCGTCTTCTGAAAGACGATTTTTTGCAAGGTAAAGCGAATAAATATTGTTCGTTTTGTCGTAGATTGGATTTTCTATAAATTCAATTTCCATTCCGCAAAGCCGTTCTTCTGGAAACTTTTCCTTTATAAAGTTTATAAGAACTTCAGACTTGTAACCAACAACCATTACAAACTTCTTTATTCCACACTGGATTAGAGATTCTATTGCATATTCTATAAGAGTTTTTCCATTTACAGGAACCATACATTTTGTAGAATTTTTTGTAAAACGACCAAGCCGTTTTCCCATACCAGCAGCTAACATTAATGCTTGCATTTATTTTTCCTCCGCCAAACTTTTTTGCTTTTCTACCAAATAGTCAACAATTTTATTTACAGAGTCGCCTGGATTTTGCCAAGCTTGTTCCCGGGCAATTTTTCGACCTTCGGCGTACTTGTCATTTGCAATTGTTTCGTCGATTACATCTTTTATATTAGAAATTTTTTCTTCAGAAAGTTTTTCTCCAAGCAAAGGCAATGTTTTAAACTGCCACATTTCGCCGTCAATCCAGCTTGCATCATAAGGAGCTTTGTCAAAATTTGTGTCGGCGTAAATTACAGGTTTGTCGAACAAAAGTGTAAATTCAAAAATAATTCCAGAAAAATCGGAAATTAAAATGGAAGCATTGTTCATGCAGTTAAAGTTGTCGTTGTCAAAGTTCCATTCAAAATTTTCGCTATCAGGGAACTTTTTCATCAATCGGTCAATCATATCTTTTTCGGCACTAAGGCTTTGAGGATGAGGACGAACCACAACTTTATATCCAGTGCTTTTTAGCGCTTCAAGGAATTTTTCGCCATACTTTGAAAGAATTCCGCTTTTTCCCCAGCTTGGAGCAACCAAAACAGTTTTTATGCCATTTTCAGAAGAACTTTTTTGAACAGAATCAAGCCGCTTTTTCATTTCGTCCATTGGCGGATAACCGACGGTCACAAATTCCTTCTTTTCAGTTCCCCTGATTTCCTCCAACTTTTGAATGTCATTTTTTTGATAGTCGCCTGTGCATAAAA
>NZ_DBKJ01000009.1:3252-3856 GCF_002297325.1 Treponema sp. UBA753
TGATAGTCGCCTGTGCATAAAACCGCATCGTAATAGTCAAGGCCAAACATTCTGTAACCTGTCATGTCGCTTAGCATGTGCGGAATATGCACATAATACTTGCAAAGCTTGCTTCTTTTCCACTGAAGAACATCAAGTCCAGGTGTTGTAGAAAGACAGATATCCGCATTCAAGAAGTTCATTTTGGCAAAACCTTTGTTGCCTTCGCCTATGAATTCAGTTTTTACGTATTCAAATTTTTCAGAGAGAGCCGGATCGTCGCTGCTTTGAGTAAAATAAGTCAACGGAATCTTTCGATTTTCAAATTCATGAGCAATCGGTCCAAAAACGTTCCAATATCTTTTTGAATCAGAATAAATCACAATTCCCAAGTGCGATTTATCGAGTTCTGTCTGTTTTCCTCGCCCGACAATTGCTTTAAGTTTAATAGAAAGCGCGCGAATTCCAAAAACGGCGGTTGTCGCAAGCCCAATAAAAAGCGAAAAAAGCATGCTGCCCGTTCCCGGGTCAATGTACAAAAATAAACCAGACATCAAAATCTCCAAAATAATTTATATAGCCCAAATTTCGAGCTTTTGCAATTATAAAAAAATGCTTTCAGCGA
>NZ_DBKJ01000072.1:0-901 GCF_002297325.1 Treponema sp. UBA753
TGCACTTTTTTTGCAAGATTGCCGTGTCAAGCACGGCAATGACACTTAAATTACTGTTCTTATCAAAACTCGACATTCAGACTAAATAAAAAAAACTTCCTTAAAAGTTTTTCACTTCTAGGGAAGCTTTCGTTACGCAGATTTTACGCCGCTTTCAATTCTACTGGAGAAGAGAAAGAACGTTCTGTGAGCTCTGGTTTGCCTGAGCAAGCATCGCTGTTCCAGCCTGAGAAAGAACCTGGTTCTTTGTAAAGTCAACCATTTCCTTAGCCATGTCTGTGTCGCGGATGCGGCTCTCAGAAGCCTGAAGGTTTTCTGCGCCAATATCAAGACCAACAACTGTCTTTTCAAGGCGATTCTGATATGCACCAAGGTCTGCGCGCTGTTTGTTAATCTTCTTGATTGCTTCATCCAAAGTTCCGATTGCGCGGTTTGCTTCGTCTGGGCTTTCAAGAGTCATAATCTCTTCTGTTCCAACTGCGCGGAGTCCAAGAGCTGCTGCGCTCATTGTTCCAATATATACCTGTGTGCGCTGATCCATGTTTGCGCCAATGTGAAGCCACATAGAAGCTGTAACGCTGTTTTCACCTGTTGGGCGTGCAAAACGACCAGTAAGCATGTTCATGCCGTTGAACTGTGCGCAAGAAGCAATGCGGTCAACTTCAGCGATGAGTGAAGAAACTTCAACCTGAATCTGCATACGATCTTCGTCAGTGTAAATTCCGTTGCTTGACTGAACTGCAAGCTCGCGGATGCGCTGGATAATATCTTCAGTTTCCTGAAGGTATCCTTCTGTTGTCTGGATAAAAGAAATGCCGTTCTTTGCGTTTGTAGAAGCCTGATTCAATCCACGAATCTGGGATCTCATTTTTTCTGAAACAGCAAGTCCAGAAGCATCATC
>NZ_DBKJ01000072.1:1039-10740 GCF_002297325.1 Treponema sp. UBA753
CTGTGCAAACATTGCACTCATGTTGTGATTGATAACCATAATTTATCTCCTATGATCAAGATACTGGAGTTCTAAGCAAACATTTTGTGCCTGCTTCCCCTGCTTTGGGTTTACCACCCTATATTTTGATTGTCGGAGTTTGATTTTTTTACTTTAGATTTTTTTTAGATAAAATGCTATTTTTTTCCTTTGCAGCATGAATTGCAACCGGTTACAATAACGTGCTTTTTTCCTTCAGTTTTATTAAAAAGCCGGGCAACAAGATGTCCGTCTGCAAGAGAAATTTCTTTATGGCAAACAGGACAAATTCTTTTTAATCCAGGCTCAACTCGCGGATAGCAATGCGGACAGCCGTTTATCGTGCAAAGCTGATCCGGAACATTCATAGGTCTGTAAACTCTGCTAACCAAATCTTCACCCGGAAGAAGAGAAGAACCGCAAATTGGACACGAAACCAAAAGTCCTTTTTTCTGTGCATTTTCACTGCGGATTTTTCTAGCTTTAAGTTCTGAATTTTTATTTTCCAAGGATTTAAATTTTATATAAAGATTCAGCAAGAAAATTATAAGCGCAAAAACAGCAACGGCAATAAAATAAGTCAGCATAAAGGCATTATAAATTCTAAAAAACTTTATTTCAACAAAAAGCTGCCCAACTAAAACAAAAGGTTGTTTTTGATAAAACCACATGATATAATCGGAACGAGAATAAAAATATGACAAAAGTATCTTCTGACTTGAAAGAAAAAATTCCTGTAAATGAACGGCAGCAGCGCGGAACTTCGCTTTTTCCGTTGCAGTACAATTTTTGCAATACAGAAAATCCGTACTACGACTTGTGGCTTCATTGGCATACAGAATTTGAGCTTATCCACATTCTTTCTGGGAGCTACAATCTTTTTCTTGGCGACCACGAAATTGTTTTAAACAAAGGAGATTCTTGCATTATTCCCGGAAAAATTGTCCACGGAGACGCACCAGAAAAAGGCGCAAGTAAATACGAATCCGCTGTTTTTGATATTGAACTTTTGCGCCAGCATGGATTCAGTCCGGACAGTTTTATAAACGACATTATATTGGAAAATATTTCGCTGCAAAATTATATTCCGGCGGAACAAAAAGATATTTTTTGCACAATTGAATTTTTATTCGACACAATCCGCGAGCAAAGAGAAGGCTGGGACATAATCGCTTCCGGCGCGCTGATTGTTTTCTTTGGGCTTTTAAAAAAGAATCACTTTTATTCGGAAAAGAAAATTCTTCCGGCGCAAAAAAGAGCTAGAAATAAAAAGCTTGATCTTGTTTTGGATTTTATAAAAAAGAACTACGGAAACGACATTTCACTTGAGCAACTTTCTGTGGCAGCCGGATTTTCGCCAAAATATTTTTGCCGTGTTTTTAAAGAAATGACAGGACGTTCTCCAGTTGAATATTTAAACTGGTTTAGAATCAGCAGAAGCTGCGCGCTTTTACGGGAATCCAACGACAAGCTCTTGAACATCGCTCAAAAATGCGGATTCAAAGATTTCAGCTATTTTATAAAAATGTTCCACAGATACAAAGGAATGACGCCGCTCAAATACAGAAACATGGAATTAAAGGCAAACAAAGCTTCAGAAACTGAATCCGCGCAAAAGGAAAACAAAATATGCTAAAAGACAAAACAATTTTAGTCGGAGTTACAGGAAGCATTGCGGCATACAAGACAGCAACACTTGTAAGCATGCTTGTAAAAACAGGAGCTGAAGTCCGCGTTCTAATGACAAAAAACGCCACAAACATAATTAATCCGATTGCATTTGAAACTCTAAGCGGACACAAATGCCTCATAGATACTTTTGACAGAAATTTTGAATTCAAAGTAAACCATGTTTCACTTGCGCAAAAGGCGGATATTTTTTTAATTGCTCCGGCAACTGCAAACACAATCGCAAAAGTTGCAAACGGAATGGCAGACGATATGCTGACTTCTGTTTTCCTTGCTGCAAAATGCCCAAAGATAATTTGTCCTGCAATGAACACAGCAATGTACGAAAATCCAATAACGCAAGACAATCTTGAAAAATGCAAAAAGTTCGGATTTAAAATCCTTGAGCCGGAAACAGGACTTCTTGCTTGCGGTGAAAAAGGAAAAGGAAAAATGCCTGAGCCTCAAGCAATATTTGAATTTATTGAAAATGAAATTTCATTTGAAAAAGATTTTCTAGGCAAAAAAATTCTTGTTACAGCCGGACCAACTCAAGAAGCAATAGATCCTGTTCGGTTTATCACAAACCATTCATCTGGAAAAATGGGCTATTCAATTGCAAAAACAGCGGCAGCAAGAGGCGCGCAAGTAACTTTAATTTCAGGCCCGACATCGCTTAACCTGCCGCAAAATGCAAAGACAATAAAAATCACAAGCGCAAAAGAAATGTTTGAAGCCGTAAAAGAAAATGCGCCGGACTTTGACATAATAATAAAATCCGCGGCAGTTGCAGATTTCCGTCCAAAAAATATCAGCTCTGAAAAAATAAAAAAAACAGGCGAAGAGTTTTCAATAGAACTTGAGCGCACAGACGACATTCTTGCTTTCCTTGGAAAAAATAAAAAGCCGAATCAAATTCTCTGCGGATTTTCTATGGAAACACAAAACTTAATTGAAAATTCCAAGAAAAAACTTTCAGCCAAAAATTTGGATTTAATCATCGCAAACAATTTAAAAACTCCGGGCGCAGGCTTTCAAGCGGACACAAATCAAGCCACAATAATTACAAAAGATTTTCAAAAAGAACTTCCACTGATGCAAAAAGAAGAACTTGCAAGCCGCATACTTGATGAAATAAAAGCATTTTTATAGAAGGAAAATTCATGGAAGAAAATTTTTCACAGGCAATTGAAAAAACAAAAAGCATTTTGCACGCAGATGAATTTATAAAATATTTCACATTTGAAAATATACTAAAAATTGCAATAAGCATTGTTTCCATCATAATTTTCTATATTGTCTATAGGCTAATAAAAAAATTCATAAGAATAAAAGCGGCGGCAAAACTTGAAAAAAACACTGCAGTCCTTGTAAACAAAGCCATAAGCTACATTTTTTATGTTTTAATCGGAATGTACATTTTGGGACTTTTCGGA
The DNA here is from genome assembly GCF_002297325.1 of Treponema sp. UBA753. NCBI lineage: Bacteria > Pseudomonadati > Spirochaetota > Spirochaetia > Treponematales > Treponemataceae > Treponema > Treponema sp. UBA753. The sequence goes on from NZ_DBKJ01000072.1 coordinate 4,162, forward strand.
ATCAACTTAAAAGCAATTTGGGGCGCAGCTGGAGTTGCGGGACTTGCAATCGGATTTGCAGCGCAAACAAGCGTCAGTAATTTTATAAGCGGACTTTTTGTGCTCGGCGAAAAATCCATGAAAATCGGAGATACAATTTCTGTAAGCGGAACAAGCGGAACTGTAGAATCCGTAGGGCTTTTAAGCGTAAAAATAAAAACTTTAGACAATCAGCTAGTCAGAATTCCAAACAGCAGCATAATAAATTCCGTGCTGACAAATTACAGCAGCTACAAAACGACAAGACAAACTTTTGAAATTCATATAAGTTACGAAGCCGACTTGCAAAAAGCAATGCAAAAAATAAAAGAAATTGCATTGAGCTGCTCAGTAGTTCTTAAGTCTCCGGAACCGCAAGTTTTTTATGACGGACTTGGAGGTTCCGCAAAATTAAAACTTATAGTCTGGATAAAAAATGAAGATTTAATTCAAGCCAAAAACTGCATTTTAACCGGCATTGTAAAAAACTTCAGGCAGGAAAATATAAAAATAATGTAAAGATTGAACTTTTTCTGCAATTTTTTTTATTCTGCGGATATATAATAAGCATGAAAAACTTTTTATTTATCTGCCCGGTCATTTTATTTTTTTCCTGCGAATTTTTCAGCTACACAGAAAATGAAAAATTCAGTCTTCCGTATTCAGGCGAATGGAGTGTTAAAACAAGCCGTCAGCCGGATTCAGAAGAAATATTTGTCATCGGAAGAAATTTTTACTCTGAAGTAAACAAAAACGAAGCTACAGCCTTGCTCGCCTATTCGCATTCAGATAAAAAAATCTACGGCGCAATTTATCCATACGGAAACAATTTGACTTATTTAGATGGATTTGCCGCGGAAGTTTTGTTTTCAATTTCAGCCGCCGCAGTGGATTCCGATTCATGCAAAAATGAATATCTTTCAAAATTCAACTGGCAAAAACTCATGGAAGAATGCCGCGTCTTTGAAGAAAATGTCTGGAAGCTTGACAAAGAAAGAATCATGAAAAAAATTTCTTCAGGCAATTTCAAAAAGAGTGATTTAAAACTATTGGAATGAAAAAGAATTCGTTGTATCATAAAATGGATTTTTAAATAAGGATTTAAAATGAAAAAAATATTTTTCAAAATGCTCATTGTGGCAAATTTAATATTTCTGTTTTCTTGCGCAAAAAAAAATAAAACTGCCACAACTGAACTGCCGACTGTAAAAATCCATAACTGGTACTATTTTTCAAATGAAGGATTTCAAAAAATCGATTTGCCGCAAAACGCTCCAGAAGTTTATGAAAAACCCTGGACAGAATCAGTGCGAATAACAAGCGCGGCAAGCCTGGTAGATTTAGAAAATAAAACTTCTGAATTTTCTGCATACGCCTTAGTAAATAAAAAAGGACTTCTTTGCTTTAACAACGACAAAATAGAGCTTTATTGCGACAATTCAATTTTTCTTCCGGACACTGCGGATTTTTTGGTTTTCAGCGACGGAAAGCCTGTTTTTTACTTGTACAGAAGCAGTTTTTTTAATTCAGATTTTAATCAAACTACAATTCACAGCACGCGACCTTTTCTTGTTGAATTTGCACCGGACTCAAAACTTTTCTACCCAATAGTTTCTTATTCAAATTTAAATCTTAAAGATGAAGATCAAATTACAGGATATTTTTGGGACGGAAAAACTTGGGCTTGTTCTGCAAAAAAAATAGTACAAAACGGAGTTGAATTTTCATATTTTTGCTGGCAGCCTTTAGTTCCTTTGACAGAAGCCTGTCCTGCGTTGGGCCAAGAAATTTTTATGTTCAATCCATTGACAGAAGACAGCTACAAAAAAATGATTCTTCCCAAGCTTTTTGAAGAATCGCCTGAAGAACTAAAATCGCTGCTTGCCTCTATTCCCAAAGAATTTTCATTTTATATTTCATGGAAAAATCCATCTGGAACAAGTCCAGAAAACTACAGCCACATTGGAACATCCGACAATTTTTTGAGCGCGCACGCAGGATTTTCAGCTGGAAAAAAATACATAACAGCAGTTTTTTCAGACGGCACAACTTACATAAAAAAATCAGCAGAAAATTCCATAAAAGCATTCAGGCTTCCGCTTTTGCCAAAAGGATTTTCTTATGGAGAAATGGCAGTTTCTGGAGACACGCTTTATGTCGCATGGGAAGAAAGTTCCTTTTTTAAAACTGCAAGAGCCGGCTTTATCAGCGTAAATTTAAAGGAAATAATAAATTAATAGCATACTAAGTTCGGAACTTTTGAAAACGGAGCTGGCTTTATATAAAGATATTTCAGCGGATGAATATCAAGTCCATTCACTTTCCAGCCGCCGATTTCATCAGTATTAACAAGATGCGCGCTTACAGGATGCGAAACAGGAATCAGAACGCTTTCATCCAAAAGAATCTGCTCAGCCTGCGCCATAAGTTTGTAACGATCGGAAATATTGTCAATCCGTGAAGCTTCCTGCAAAAGAGAATCGTAAGTTTCATTTTTGAATCCAGAAACATTCAGCGAAGAATTTCCGCGGAAAAGCTCAAGAAAAGCCAGCGGGTCAGCAAAGTCGCCAATCCAAGAATAATGGAACAAGTCAGCTTTCCAGGACGGAATCGAAGCATTGTATCTGTCAAAGCTTGTTGTCTGAATTTTAAAATCCACACCAAGCGGTTCCCAGGCATTTTTCAAAATTTGCGCGCACTCTGAAAGGTAACCATCGCCAGTCGCAGCAAAAATCAACGTCAGTTTTTCTTCCTGTGGAATTCCATTTTTCTGCCGCGCTTCATTCATCATTTTTAAAGCATCGCTTTCATCATAATCTGAAATTCCTGCAACTTCAGGATAACCCGGCAAAGGATAAATGAAAGTTTCAGCTTTTATATTGAATTTTTCACGCAGCTTGTCATAAGGAATTGCTTCAAGCAATGCGTCTCGGAATTCTTTTTTTGCCCAGACATTGTCTTGCTTTTTAAAGAAAAAATAGGACGTTCCAAATTCAGTGCCAATCAAAAGCTTTGACTTGTCAATTATTTTTGAAGCTTCGGCATTTCCCATAATCCAGTCAATTTCGCCGTTGTTGAATTTGTGGGAATTTTCAGAATAATCATCGCTTAAAGAAATTTTTATTTCAGGAACTTTCACATTTTCAGAATCCCAGTAAAATTCATTTTTCTTAATTAGAATTTCATTTCCGTCGTAAGATTCAAGCGCAAAAGCCCCGCTATAGACATTTTTATTTTCACTTACAACACTAAAAGCATGATGGCACAAAATTTTCGGAAGATGACCAGCCGGTTCAGTCAAATGGACAACAACTGTAAAATCATCTCTTGCATCGATTCTTACATCCTGCGCAGAAATTTTTCCCTGCCTAAAATCAGACGCGCCTTCTATGCAATCCAAAAGCGAAGCAAACGGAGCGTTAGCAGTTTCCAAAAGTGAAATCCAGGAATTTCTTACATCTTTTGCAGTAATCAAATTTCCGTCGCTGAATTTCGCATCATTTCGCAAGGAAAATGTCCAGCGTTTTTTATCACGTGAAATTTTATATGACGAGCAAATCGCAGGCAAAGGCGCAAGATTAACAGGGTCATAAGAAAAAAGTCCTTCGTACAAGCCAGTAAAAAGCTGAGCTTCGGCAGTAAAAGCGGCCGTATGCGGATTCATGTCATAAGAATGAAGCGATGCGCAAATATTGACTCTGCGTTGCTTTGGCAAATCCTGTGCAAAAGAAAATACGCTAATTAAAAAGAAAACTAACGCTGCAAAAACTTTTTTCAAATTAAACCTCTATAAAACTTATAAAATTCCAAGTTTTTTCATCTGTTCCTGCTCTTCAACATAGGAAAGATATTCTGCACGTTTCTGGTTAAATTTGACAACAATATTTTTGATTGTCATAAGCTCCATAGACAAACCTTTGATTCTTGAGCGGTCAACAGTTTTTGAAGTATTCTTGAAAAATTCATCAAGCCCGTAAAGCTGCGCAAAAATATGATTGTTTTCAACCATCTGCTTGTTTAAATATTCAAGAATCGCTGAATCATTCTGGCTGTCGGCTTTTTTATAGCCAGGTGAATTCGGACTGATAAACGAAGCATAAACTCGCGTTTTTTTCTGAAGAGTTGCATAAAATTCGTTGTATTTTATTGTTTCTTTTTTCTTTGTTTCTGTGCGCTTGTCAGTAATAAAAATATCGTAAGAAACGGGCGGCTCTTCCAATCCAAAAAGATTTCTTAAAAATCTAAGAATTGCGTCTTTAAAAGTTTTCTTTTCACTCTGAAGAATTTCATGGTTAAAGTTGACCTTTTCAGCAATTGCCTTGAACTGCTCTCCTGTTGAAGCCAAAATCCGCAAAGCATCCATTATAATTGCGTGAGTGTCAATCGTAGATTTTTTTTCTTCCTTGACATCTTTTATTTTCAGCCTTTCGTACAAAGAATTTTGCAGTTTTTCTTTTTCTGGTGAAGTTTCTTCCACAACCAGTTCAGAAACAAGCTCGTTATTAAACGCTTTTCCCGGAAAGCAAGATGGAAAAAGCCTCTTTATTTCACCAAGCAATGCGCCCGAAGAAGCAAACGCCTTTTCTTTGTCAAAGGATGGATTTGCAAAAACTTTTTTTCTGATTTCAACTTTATAACGTTCACGCTGAAAATCCGCAAGGTTCTTTAAGCCGCTGTCAATTTCAGCCATCGCAGTTTGTGTTTTTGAAACGCTGTCTTTTAGAAGACTTTGAACTATCGGCTGAACTCCGCTTTTAAGTTCATTCATGGCAATTGCAAGCGCACGCGTATTAGGCCGAGTTGAATTAACGCTCAAGTTTGCCCAAGAAAAAGTATTGTTCAGCTCAAGCATTTTTTTAATTTTTCCGTTGTCAAGCTGCGAAACAGAAAATTTCATAAAGTTGCAGACATAATCCAGCATCGTTTCATATTGGCTTAGTCTTATTCCAAGAACAATTGAACGCTCGTTATCTGCAAAAGATGAAGTTTCAGGCAAGGAAATTGCAGTAATGCGGCTGTCATTTTTATACGGATCTGGAACAACCAAAGATCTTTTTACAAGATTGTCAAAAATATTCCTCAAGCAGGAAAAATGAAGCCTATAATCTTCCAAAAGTTTAGGAAGCTCCACATTGTCAAACCATTGCTCCCGCTCTTCTGCAGCTGAAATAATTTTCTGATTAAAATTTTCATTCTCGGTCATATTTTTTTCCATAAGATATTAGCACAGCGGAACAAAAGGAGCAATTCCAATAAGAAAGCTTTTTTCCGCAGAATTACCTTACAATGCTGATAAACATTTTCTTTTAAATTTCGGAAAAAAATAACCGTTGCTTAATAAAGTTTTTTGATTTAAAAACGATTTATTAAGAAAGCCGTGTCTTTTCCACATTTTCGTGCTGAGTTTCAAGAATATCCATGATTTTATCTATCATTTTCTGCTTAGGATCAGGTTCACTTTCTGGCAAAGTCGCAAGATATTCACTGCGGAATTTTTTGCATTCAATAACAGGACTTGCTGTGAATACGAGTTTATCAGAACCAACCAAATCGCTCAGCATATCTTCTTTTCCGTCCTGAATTTCAAGAATCGAACCGTTTATGCTTACACAAATTGCAATGTCAAACAAACGAAGGTAACTGTCAATTTCCCGCAATCCGCGTTTTGTTTCAGGATGTCCCGGACGGTATCTTGTTCCCGATGGAAAAACCAAAATAACTTCACCACGTTTCTTGCAGTCATCCATTGCACGCATTGCAGCCAAATTAATTTTTCTTGCCTTGAGCATTTCTTCCTTTGCTTCTTCTTCAGACTGAGCCTTTTCTTCATTTTTTGTGAGGCTTCTAGTAGGATAAATTACAACCCTCGTGAAACTTTCGGCAAATGCACGGACAATAGGATTGTCTTCATTCAGTTTCATGCCTGCAATTGCAACTGTCCGTTTAGAAAGATCAGCCAAATCCGAATTTCCACTGTGCTCAAGCATATAAAGCAAAGCCGGCAAATCTGTATTTGAATAATGTTCCATTAAAATCAGCCCGCTTTTTCCTGATTTCACCTGATTATAAAAATCCAAAAAATTATTAATGCCACCTAAATAACTTTCTGGCAAAAGATTGTCTTCAACCAGTTTATCCATCAGTTTTCTATTTTTTGGGTTTGCAAGTTGATAAACATTTGAGCTGTCAATTTTAGCAGCAGCAACAGAATTCAATGAAAGAGCTTTAAAAAAGTCAGCATAAGCTTCACGGATGGTTTTCTTTTCCATGCAATAACCTCATAATGTAAACAATTAAGAAAAATAAAAAAGTGATTTTTTATTTTAAATGCAAAATACGAAGATGTCAACAAAGGAGCAAGAAACTGTGCCAGAAAAGTAAATCAACGGCTATCTGAGGGCGATAAAGGTGACCCTGCGCAGTTCCTCTTGGCACTCAGAGAGGCGGCGCTTTATTGCCACGGCAAAAAAGAGACCTCCCGCATGTCGGGAGGCCTGTAGAAAAATAAAGAAGCCGGCCGCTACCTGCTTTCCCGCCGCATGGCAGTATCATCGGCGCAGG
>NZ_DBKJ01000105.1:0-27211 GCF_002297325.1 Treponema sp. UBA753
TTTTGTATTATTTGCGTCGTTACGGCGGAATCTTTTTCTTTTGTTTTGCAGATTTCTTCTATTATTTGCTGTTCTTCAAACTCAATCGGCTCGCTTTTTTGAGTGTCTTTTTTGCCGAGAAGTTTTAGGATTTCTGTTTCGATTTTAGTTGCGGTAAACACATTAGTTGATTTTTTTTGAAAGGGAAAAGTGTCGGGCAACCGGGATTCGAACCCGGGACCTCTAACTCCCGAAGCTAGCGCGCTACCAGCTGCGCTATTGCCCGAATAAAAAAAATACCGCTCATAATGAACGGTACAACGGGATGTACGGGACTCGAACCCGTGGTCTCCGGCGTGACAGGCCAGCGCGATAACCAGCTTCGCTAACACCCCATGTGCTACTGAATATAGCATTAAAATCTTATGTGTGTCAATAGCGTTTTCGTTTTGTGATGAAAAATTTTTTTGCATATAATTTGAAATAAAACTTGAAAATTTGAAAAACTGTTTTATAATATATTCTATGGCTGATACAACTATTATAAATTCAAGTCCTTTGGGGCAGCATTTGGACAAAATTGCGGAATCTCAGCAGGTTTCCTATCTTGTTTTCAATAAGAAAAAAATTCAGATTGCCGCAAAAATCACAATGGGACGCGAGTCCGATAACGATATTGTGATTGACTCAAAGCTAGCAAGCCGTCATCACTGCATTATTCAAAAAATCCGCGATGCCTATTTCTTAAAAGATGAAGGAAGCACAAACGGAACATTTTTAAACGGCCGCAGAATTCCGCCGGATAAATACGTTAAGCTTAATGCTGGAGACAAACTTACAATTGGCTCTTCAAATCTTATAATGGGCTAGAATGTTTTCAAAAGAAGAGCTGGATTGTTTTAGAAATCATCTGCATGAAATAAACGACTCAAATTCTTTTCCAGAAGAATGCGAATTTCAGCTCTTTTTGGACAAATCTTTGTCTACACTCGAAAATGAATGTCCGTCTTACAGACCTGTAGGTTCTGACAGCAAGCCAGGCGGACTTCTTGATTTTTCAACTGAAAAAATTCCTTCTATAATAGTTCCTGATATTCATGCGCGCGCAGATTTTCTTTTAAAGCTTCTTGATTTTAAAATTGAAGATGAATCAGTTTTGTCTCTTCTGAATGATAAAAAAATTTTTGTTGTTTGCGTTGGAGATGCGTTTCATTCGGAGAGCCGCGGTTATGACAGGTGGGTTGCGGCTTACAAAGACTGGTCAATGGATGTTTATGCCGGCCAGCCTATGCAGGAAGAAATGAAAGAAAATATTTCAACTCTTATGATTATCATGGAGCTTAAAAACAATTTCACTGAAAATTTTCACTTCTTAAAAGGAAACCACGAGAATATTTTAAATGAAAGCCACCACGGAAACCTTGCATTTAGAAAGTTTGTGCAGGAAGGAAGCATGTGCTGCGATTTTATCCGGCAAGTTTACGGCGATGTGATTCTTCATTTGATAAGCCTGTGGGAAAAAGCTTTGCCTGTTTGCGCTGTGTTCTATGATTTTGCTGTGAGCCATGCCGAGCCTGCCTTTAGTTTTTCAAGAAAGCAAATTATTGATTACCATAAAAATGACGATGTTGTTTTAGGACTGACTTGGACTGCGAATGACACGGCTGAAAAGGGAAGTGTAAAAAAGCTTTTTAAGAATTTGAATCCTTCTGCAAAAAGAAGCGGTGTCTTGTGGTTTGGTGGCCATCGTCCTGTAAAAGACGGAAAATATTTGCTGCGTCAAGATGGAGCTTATTTGCAGCTTCATAATCCAAATGAAATGAATGTTGCTATTGTTGTTCCTGAAAAAAAATTCAATCCTGAAACTGACATAAAAAGTGTTATATAAATAAAGATAGGAGAGTCCAATGGAAAGCGAAACAATTGGAAAGTACAAAAACTGCACAAAAATTGCTACAGGCGGAATGGGTGCTGTATATCTTGCGACTCATCCTGAGTTAAAGCGGAAAGTCGTTATAAAAAAGCTTATTTTAAAAAGCGGCGGGGCTGCAATCCGTGAAAGATTTAAAAGAGAGGCTCGGATTTTAAGCGAGTTGTCAAGTCCTTATGTTGTGCGGATGTTTGATTATTTTACTGAAGGCAGAGCAAACTATATTGTGCTTGAATTTGTTGATGGAATGTCGTTGGACAAGCTTATTGAAAAACAGGTTTCTCTTCCGCCTGAACTTGCGCTTTTGATTTTTCTTGATGCCTGCCTTGGACTGAAAAATGCTCATTCAAAGGATATTGTTCACCGAGACATAAAGCCAGGAAATATTCTTATTTCAAAAAGAGCTGAAGTAAAGCTTGCTGATTTTGGAATTGCCAGTGATGAAAAGGATGAAGTTGAAGAGCCAAAGAAAACTGTGGATTCTGATAAAACTGTTGTTTCTACAAAAAACAGTTCCATAACGCAAGCCGGCTCTACACTTGGAACTCCTGCCTATATGTCTCCAGAACAGCTTATGGATTCAAGTTCTGTGGATGTCCGCGCTGATATTTATTCAATGGGCGTAATGCTTTATGAAATGGTTACAGGTTCTAAGCCTTATGCGGGAGACATGGCTCCAGAAACAATTGCAAAAATAAAAAAAGGAAAATATATTCCGCCGCAGAAAATTGTAAAAAATCTTCCGCCTGTTGTGAAAACCCTTATTAGAAAAATGATGAAGCCTGAGCCTGAAAAGCGTTATAAAAACTTGGATCCGGTAATTGCAAAAATCCGACGCTACTTAAAAAATTATGATACACACGCAATAAGAGTTTCGCTTGCGCAGGCAATAATTTCTTCTAAGACGATAAAGTTTCCTTCGTATATTCCTAAAAATTATAAAGCTAAACGGATTGCGCTTGGTGGTTTTGCAGCTTGTGCTGTTGCGCTTCTTTTTTGCGAGGCTTGGAATTCTGGAATTATTCATAGAACTGTTCTTAGAAATTGGTTTACTCCGGTTTCGTTGTCTATGCTTATGCCTTCGACTGCCAGTGTAAATGCAGATCTTCCTGCGCGCGCATTTTTCTTTGTTAATGATAATGACGGAATTCCGGAAGTGCCAAATACCCGGAGAGTTTTTTCAGTTGCAAAAAATTCTTCCAAAGGAAAAAATCTTGAGTATGTAACAAAGGATGTTTTTCTTCGTCCGGGAGAATACAGGATAAAAATTGCGGAAGGACCTTATGTCTGGTGGAAAAGCATTTCTGTTGGAAAAGAAAAAATCCTTATGAATCTTGATTTCCTGAAAAATGCGAGCCGTAATATAACTGTTCATTTTTCAGCTGTGGACTGCGAAACTGGAAAAGATTTAACTAAAAGTTCCCAGTTTAGAATTCAAGTCGGCTCAAAGTGGATTGATTCTTCTAAAGTTGATTTTTCTAAATTAAAAACAGGAAACGTTTATAAATTCCTTATGATTCATGAAGGTTATTATGATGAATATTTCAGCCTGCTTATTGACTGGTATCAAGATGAGCTTTTTATAACTGGAAACATGAGGAAAAAATGATAGCTGGAAGAATTGTGTGAAAAAATTTTTGCTTGTTTAAGTTTTGTATTTTTAGTTAGTTAGGAGGAGCTCTTGGGAAAGGTTTATCTGCTTATAAAGCCAGATCTTTTAAAAGTTTGCAAATATCTTGCGCTTCGAATAGAAACTTTTGGCAGCGATGTAAAAATTTTCTTAAAGCCGCATGAATTTTATGTGGCTTTGAAACTTGTTGAGCCGGGCGCGCTTGACTACGTTTTGATTGATGTCCGCACATTTCAAATTGATGTTTTTAATCCTTATGTTGAAATGTCCATGATGCCGAATCCTGCGCCAGTTGTTGTTTTTAATGATCCTTTTCCAGAGCTTGACAAGATGACTGCATTTTGGATTTCAAAAAATAAAACTTATCTTGTTCCGCGGATTGCTCCTGAGCGCATAGATAAACTTGAAGACACATTCTTTTTAATTGAAGTGTTTTTAAAAAGCGAGCGGTTCAATAAATATATAAATGTAATAAACCGTCCTGAAACTTTTTTAACAGAAGAAGAAAAACTTTTGCAGCTTGATTTAGAAAAATTTCAGGTTGTTCATAAAATTCCGCCGTCAAGATTCAAGGTTTTTAAATATCTTCATGAACGACTTGAAAAAGAGGTTTCTGAAAAGGAACTTATATCGCTTTTATTTGGAAGCTATCTTCCTGAAAAAAGAGCCGTTTTGTTTTCGTATATTTGTGAACTGCGAAAAGCCTGCCGAAATGAAAAGTCTGTAAAAATCCGCATAGACAGAGAATACAAAGGTCATTACTCAATGAGAATTACTCTGCCTGCGGAAAAAATAAAGTCGATGAATGACAAGAAAAAAATCAGCGGATATTGGCTTTTATAAAAGCAAGTTTTAAATCCTTTAGTTTTTCTGTCATGGAAACTTTGTAAATATGCGGATTCAAAATTCTCTTGAATGAAGGATCTAACGTTTCAATTTCTTCCATCATTCTTCGTCTGCTTATTTTCAGCTGTTCGGAATCAGAAAGGCGAGGTTCTGTTCTTTTGCCGTTTTCAAGACGTTTTTTTAGCATTGGCTTTATTTGTGAGGCGGTAAATGAAAACTGCCTGTAGTCAACCATCGGATGAAAGTATCGGTATTCTTTTCCGGCTTCTAAAGTTTCCTCTTCAAGTGCCAAAATGTCAGCGCGTGCCATTCCTTTTTCATCATAAAGCCTGAACACATTTTTTATTCCTGGATTTGTGTTTTTTGAAGGGTTGTCGCTGAATTTCATTGTAGGAACAAATTCATTTCCGTTTTTCTTTGCGGCAAGCTTATAAACTCCTGTAAAGCTGGATTCCGTTCCGCCTGTTACCATGTGAGTTCCAACGCCCCAGCTTGCAATCGGCGCATTCTGCTGAACGAGAGTTTCGATTATTTCTTCTGTTAAGTCATTAGAAACACAAATGAATGCCTGCGGAAATCCTGCCTTGTCAAGTTCTTTTCTTACTTCAGCTGTTAAGTATGAAATGTCTCCAGAGTCAAGTCGCACACCAAAGTTGTAGCCTTGCTCAACAAGTTTTGCACCCGCCTTTATTGCGTTTTTTATTCCGCTTTTTAAAGTGTCGTAAGTATCGATCAGAAAAATTGTCTTATTTGGATAAAGTTTTGCATAGGCTTCAAATGCTTCAAGTTCACTTGGAAATGACATTACCCAGGAATGCGCCATTGTTCCCATTACAGGAATTCCGTAAATTTTTCCTGCAAGAGTATTGCTTGTTCCTGCCGCTCCTCCAATGTATGAAGCTCTGGTTGCACTCATTCCGCCGTCTGGACCTTGTGCTCTTCTAAGACCAAATTCCATTACATTTCCTTTTTTGCTTGAAAGCCAGACTCTTGCTGTTTTTGTTGCAATCAGGCTTTGGAAGTTGCAAAGATTCAAGACAAGCCCTTCAATTATCTGAGCTTCAATTAAATTTGCGTGGATTCTTACAAGCGGTTCCTGCGGAAAAATAACCGAGCCTTCTTCAAATGAATATAAGTCGCCGGAAAATTTAAAGTCTTTTAGATATTCAAGAAAGCCTTCTTCAAAAATGCCTTGGTCTCTCAAATAGAAAATTTCATCTTCGTCAAAAGAAAAATCTTCAAGAGAATCCAAAAGAGGCTCGATTCCTGCAAAGACACTGAATCCGCCGTTAAAAGGCTGTCTTCTGAAAAACATATCGAAGACAACCTGATGGTTCATGTTCTGTTTCCAATATCCCTGCGCCATTGTCAGTTCATAAAAATCTGTGAAAAGTGCGCTTTTGCTGAATGTTGAGTGCATAATCGTCCTCCAAAAATATTTTGCTTTTGGACGGTTTTCTTTAGAGTGCACAGACAGCATCTGCTGAACACAACCGGCGTCCTTTTTTTAGAATAACATTTTGCGCTTTAAAATTCAATTGCTGGGACGCTTGCAGAATTTGTAAGTTGCCCAGGCACCAAAATATCGTCCTATAAATCTGCTTGCTGCTGCCTTGAATTTCCATTTGAAAAATTTCATGGAATAAAGTTTTCCTTTGCGTGAGCATTTTATTGCATCCATTACAGTTTTTTCAGGTGAAAGTCCGTGCCGAACATTTTTTCTTGCACCTCTTGAAGCGACATCTGCAAATTCCGTGCTTACAGGTCCTGGACACAATGCTGTAACTTTTATTCCTTTGTGTTTTAATTCTGCTGCAAGGGCGACTGAAAAACTTAACACGTAGCTTTTGCAAGCTCCATAGACTGCAAAGTTTCCTAGCGGCAAAAAAGATGCAAGGCTTGCAACGTTTATAATCCGTGAGCCATTTTGCATGTAAGGAAGCGCAAATCCTGTTATTCCTGTTAGGGAAGTGCAGTCAAGGTCAATCATTTCCATTTCGCGCATTGTGTCAGTTTGTACAAACTCGCCGTAAGTTCCAAAGCCTGCGTTATTTACAAGAACATTTATTTTAAAATCGCCCTTTGATTTTTCATTTTCAAAAAGCTCTTTGATTTTTAAAGCTCCTTGAATTCCTGAAATATCGATTGGAAAAATTTTTACTTTTGGAAATTTTATTTTTTCTTGGAATGATTCATTTTCAATTTGAGTTTTTAATTCTTCAAGCCGCTCTTTTCTTCTGGCTACAATCCAAAGTTCGTCGCTGGAAAGTTTTTCAAATTCCGAGCTTTCACGGGCAAGCAGTTTTGCAAACCAAAATCCCATTCCGCTTGAAGCTCCTGTTACAATAATGATTTTTTTCATATTCTGATTGTAGCAGTTTTTTTTTACAACTCCAAGACGAAACGATAGACTTAAATTAAAAGCTAAATTATAATTTCTGCCATGAAAAATGTTGCGCTGAAATTTCTTGCATTGCTGCTTGTTTTTTTTCCTTTGTATTCAACAACTCCTGCTGAAAAAATTTGGGACAGCCTTTCTGAAATAGAAAAAATTTCGCAGATCTTTTTAGTCAATGTTGAAGGCAATGAAACTTTTCATCCAGTTGAATTTCTTGAAGATGGAACAGCGGTTGTTCCAGGCGGAATTATTTTATTTTCTTATAATATTGGAAATTCAAAAAATCAGCTGAAAGATTATATTTTTTCAATAAATTCTTTTTATAAAAAAAACAAAAGTCCGCTTCCTTTTATTGCAGTTGATCAAGAAGGCGGGGAAGTTAACCGGTTAAAAAAAATTACATCGCATCTTCCGTCTGAAAAAAAAATCAGCGAAAATTATACATTGCAGGAAGCAAACTCCATTTACTCAAATCAGGCTATTCAAATGAAAGAGCTTGGAATCACGATGAATCTTGCGCCTGTTGCGGAAGCTAAAATTGAATCAAATAAAGTGTTTTTAGGAACAAGAACTTTTGGCGATGTTCCAAAGTCAGTTGCATACAGCATGATTTGCGTAAGAGCTTATGAAGAAAACGGAATTGCTTCTGTTGCAAAACATTTTCCGGGAAATGCGAATTCAGATCCTCACACGGGCTCTGTAGAAATAACGCTTTCGCCTTCTGAAGTTTTCAAAAGTTTTATTTTTCCATTTGCATTGATTTTAAAATCGAATCCGTCGTGTGTTTTGGTGAGCCATGCAAAGGTAAATTCTCTTGATGAAAATCCGGCTTGCATGAGCAGTTTTTGGATAAAAGAAATTCTTCAGTCGTATCTTGGCTTTAAAGGTCTTGTGCTAAGCGATGATGTTTTTATGGGGGCGCTTTCTAATTCTCCTCCAGAGCAAGTTGCCGCAAATGCCATAATCTCTGGTGTGGACGTGATTATGCTTAGCGAAAAAAAATTTCTTTCAGTTGCAAAGTCGCTTTTAAATCTTGCTGCAAACGATAAATTTTTTGCAAATCGTCTTTGCGCGGCGGAAAAAAAAGTGCTGGACTTTAAATTAGAAAAGGGGATTATAAAAATTGAAGAAAACTAAAACGCAAAAAGTTTTTGGCCAAATAGCATTTGAGAAGTTTTATTCTGAAATTTTTGGTGAGCGTTGGGAAAACTTAAAGGCTTCTCTTGACACAGAAACTTTGCACGCAGAATTATCATATAAAAATTGTGAAAGTTATTTTTTAGATCCTGCAAGTATTGTCGCCGCCTTGTGTCTGCCTGTAAAAAATTCTGAAAAAATTCTTGATCTTTGCGCGGCTCCCGGCGGAAAAACTTTAGTTTTGGCAGGAAACAAAAATGATGATGCTGTACTTTTTTCAAATGAACGCTCTCCTTCAAGAAAAGTCCGCCTTTCAAAAGTTGTGGAATCTTCACTTCCGCCTGAGATTTCTTGCAATGTAAAAGTCAGCTTAAGTGACGGTGCTTCTTGGTGCAGACGTGAATCTGAATGTTATGAAAGCATTCTTTTGGATGCGCCGTGTTCAAGTGAACGCCATGTTTTGAATGATAAAAAATATCTTGAGCAATGGAGCCCTTCAAGAATAAAAACAGTTTCAATGGAGCAGTGGGCGCTTCTTTCTTGCGCATACAGATTGCTGAAAAAAAAAGGCTTTTTATTGTATGCAACTTGCGCTTTGTGTCCACAGGAAAATGACGGAGTTGTTTCAAAACTGCTGAAAAAATTTCCAGATGCAAATATTGTTTCAAAAAATTTAATGAAAGAAATTTTCGATTCGAATAGATTGTCTATAAAAGCTGATGTTTTGTGCCCACAAGATTTTTCCCTTGAAGATTATTTTTTGTTTGCAGAAAAAACTGAATTTGGTTTTCATATTTTGCCAGATAAATCTTTTGGTGCAGGACCGATTTATTTTTCTTTGATAAAAAAATCATAGCGCAGTAATTTTTTTCAAGTTGCCTGAATTAATTGAATTTTGTTTTGAATTGATTTATAATTTTATAAATTGAAAAAAGTAAAGGACGTTGAACTATGTCTAAGCACGAAAGGAAACAGAGTCTTATAACGGAAATAGAAGAGCAGCTTAAAGAAATCAGAGACGTTGATATTCTTTTGGAAAATATTTTGACTGGCGCGCGTAAAATCGTCAATGCCGATGCTGGTTCAATTTATGAGTACGACAGCAAGGAAAACAAGCTTTGGATTCGTTATAGTCAGAATGATACAATGCAGAATCAGCTTGCTCCAGGAGAAAAACTTTCGTACACTTCTTTTTATCTTGTTCCTACAAATCAGTCTATTTCTGGCTACTGCGTTCTTTCTAAAAAACTTATAAATATTCCAGATGTCTATAATTTGCCTGAGTTTGTCGATGACGAAAAAAAAGAAGTAAGGCTTTTTGAATTTAATTCGGCGAATGATGAAAAAACTGGCTACCATACAAAATCAATGCTTACAATTCCGCTCATAATGACAAATGGAAAAGTTCTTGGGATTCTTCAGATTATAAATGCCAAGGATGAAGACGGAAATGTTATTCCTTTTGACAAGGATTCTGAATTTTATATTTCCCAGTTTGCTGCAAAAGTCGGTTCGATTTATGAATATGCTTATCTTACAAGGCTTAATGTTGACCGTCTTGTAAAAACCGCCGGATTCCGCGATCCAAAAGAAACTGGCGCGCACGTTGAAAGAGTTTCCCGCTTTTCTCTTGAAATATATGACCGCTACGCTTCTAATAAAAAAATTCCAGAAAAAGAACGAAACAAATTCCGTGATAATCTTCGTCTTGCCGCAAGATGCCACGATGTAGGAAAAGTTGCTATCCCAGATGAAATTTTAAAGAAGCAGGGAATTCTTGATGAAGATGAGCGCGATATTATGAAAGGACACACTTGCGTTGGCGCGCAGATTTTTACTCCAGTCGAAAACGATTTGGATATAATGGCACGCGATGTCTGTCTTCATCACCATGACCGCTGGGACGGAGGAAACAAAGGCTATCCTGGAAACTTTGACTACATGGATTATATTCCCGCAACAAAAATGCCGCATGAAATTGAGCAGGCTTTAAAAGAAGATAAGATTCCACTTGCAGCAAGAATTGTTTCTCTTGCAGATGTCTATGATGCGCTCCGCCACAAAAGATGTTACAAGGCTGAATGGAACGTTGAAGATACCTTTAATGAAATTTTAGAGCAGCGCGGTCATCAGTTTGATCCGGAACTTGTAGATGCCTTTATGCAGATAAAAGACCGTTTGGAAGATATTAATAGCGCAATCAGTTGAACTAATTTTCAAGAAGGGCAGAGAAGGCGCTTTTGAATTGCTCAAAGTCTTTTCCGCTGTAATTTTTCCATTTTCCGCCAGTTGAAACTCCAAGGCTTTTCATTTGAATGCTTAGCTGCCGTTCTTCTATAAGATATTCAAGATTTTCTTTATTGAAAACAGTTCCCTTGTCATTCATAACTGGTATTTTTTTATTAAAAATTCTTTGCGCCAAAATTAAGTCTCTTGTTACAACTATGTCACCCGGCTTGGATTTTTCCACAATAAAATCATCTGCGGAATTTTTTTCTTTGGAGCATATTTCCATTTTGAAAAGCGGATTATTAAATGCAAAAGGAATATTTTTATTTGCGGCAAAGATTACTTTGAGATTTTTTTTTACCGCCGCATTTAAAATAAATTCTCTTGCATTTTTTTCGCATGAATCTGCGTCAACAAAAATCATTCCAATGCTCCGCTGATTTTTTCTATTATGCTCTGTGCGATTCTCTCTGCTTTTTCATCATCTTCAGTTGGAACTGATTTTGAAAGAAAAATAGACTTTTGTTTTTCCTTGTAAAGTTCATCTACAAGCGCAATTCCAGATAAAATGCTTATCTTTAAAGGATCTTTTACGCCGGAAGAATTTTTTATGGATTCTGTGATTTCTTTGTAATAAGATAAAAGTTTTGCAAGATAGGCATCGTCTTCTGAAGCCTGTGCGGAAAATGATGCTCCGAGCAATTCAATTTGAAGTTTTCCCAATGCAGTTTTTCTCCTGCGTATTAGAAAATATCAAACTGTCCGTTTAAATCTGTCTGCGGTTCAGACGGATTTTCTTGCTCATTGTTTGATTCTTCCTGCTGGAAAATCTGAGGCTCTGAAACAACTGTTTGCTCTGATGATTGCTGCTCAGAAACTGTATTTTCTTTCTGTGGAATTTCGTTTTGAACTGGCTGTGCTTCTGAAGAAGTTTCACTGCCAGTTTGTCCGCCTTGACCGCTAAGAATTGCATCCTCAACAGAGTCAAGACGGTTTAATGTCTTTAAAATGCTTTCCTCAATCTTTGCCTGTGTTGATTCAATAGAAGAAACCAGCTCCGTTTTTTCAGAAAACGCTTTTGTAAGCTCGGCGCATTTACTACGCAAAGCATCGTTTTCAGATTCAAGCTGCGAAACTTTATCATTTAGTGAACTGATTTTTTCAACAGCGGCTTCTACTTTTTCCTGCAACAACAAAACTTGATCGAGTGTAATCATTTTTTATGCCTTTACTGCGTTTTTTGCAACTTCAACAACAGCTTTGAATGCAACTGGATCTTCGATAGCCATATTGCTCAATGCTTTGCGGTTGAGTGTAACACCAGCTTTTACAAGACCGTCAATAAAGCGGCTATATGACATTCCTTCAGCGCGAACTGCCGCATTGATACGAGCAATCCAAAGGCTTCTGTAGTCGCGTTTTTTGAGTTTGCGTCCAACATAAGAATGATCAAGTGCTTTTACAACAGCGTCTTTTGCAGCTTTGTAATTTGATTTTCTGTCGCCTTTAAAGCCTTTTGCAAGCTTCAAGAGTTTTACACGGCGGTTTTTACGTTTTGTTCCATCTATCGCTCTAGACATCTTTTACTCCTAAAATCAGCCGTATGGAAGCTGCTGTTTGCGGATTCTTGCTGCTGAATCTTCTGAAAGAATTCCTGCATGGCGCAAGTGCATCTTTCTTTTTGGTGATCTCTTTGTCAAAATATGACGAAGATTCATTTTCTTGTACTTAATTTTTCCAGTACCAGTTAAAGAAAAACGCTTTGATGCGGATTTCTTTGTTTTCATCTTAGGCATAGTTTTACCCCTGCTTTTTGACTTTTGAGTTCAAGGTCATAGACATGAATCTGCCTTCCATTGCGGCTGGCTTTTCAATTGCATAAGAACCTTCAATAAGTCTTTTTTCAACTTCTTTCAGTACATCATAACCGAGTTCAGTATGAGCAAGCTCACGTCCGCGGAAACGGATAGTTACTTTCACTTTGTCACCCTCGTTTAGGAATTCCTGAACATGCTTTGCTTTCGTGTCAAGGTCGCCTGCGCCGATTTTAGGCTGCATACGAATCTCCTTGAGTTTGAGTACTTTTTGGTTCTTTTTGGAGTCACGAAGCTTTTTCTCCTGTTCGAACTTGTACTTTCCGAAATCCAGTATTTTACAAACCGGCGGATTTGCGTTTGGCGAAACTTCTACAAGGTCGAGGTCTCGATCCTTTGCCATTCTGAGGGCTTCAATTGTAGGGACAATTCCCTTCTGTTCACCTTCATCATCAATGAGTCTGATCTCCCTTACGCGTATCTGTTCATTTACGCGCATACCTTTGTTGTCTGCCAATTATCCTCCTAGAGTATAAAATACTCGCATAGCATAAAAAATATTTTATCAGAAATTATAGAACTGTGTCTAGTGAATTTTCTTTGCTGAATGTGATTTTATGGAAAATAAATGTTGCCGCGATAAAAATAGCTACAAGCACGATGTGTGCAAATCCGAATATTTTAAAATACCACAAGGTTTGAATTGCTGGCAGTGCTGATGAAATTAAAACAAATGCAATTGCTAAAACTGCAATTTTGTTTTTTTGCGCGGATTTTATGCTGACTTTTATTTTTAAATACAACGCCTGTGCAGAAAACGCTGTGCAAATAAAGAGAATCGGATTTTCGAATAAAAAGAAAAATGAATGTTTTTCAGGGCTTGAAATCGATATATATGGAAGAAAAATTGCATAAAATGATGCTAGCAGCGGAAAAGCTGTTGTTGTTTTGTATTTTTCATCATCTTTTGAAAAAAAATCCCATAGCGCAAATAAAATTACTGGCGGGAAAAGTGTAGCTTTCAGTATATGCAGAAAATGCTCGAAAAATCCCGATGTGGCAACGTATGCTGAAAAAATAAAATATTCCTTGAAAATTGTCGAGACAATTCCAGCTGTAAGTCCGATTGCAATAGGAGCAAAGAAATTTTTGAAGCTATATTCAGTGTGAGTGCAACAGTAAAAAACAATTGCCGACGGAATCGATAAAATTAAAAATGAGTACATATTTAGCTAGTTTAGCGGCAAAAAACTTTTTTTTCAACAGTTTCATTATTGAAAGATATTGAGCGCATAAAAAAACGGAGAAACTTCATATAAAATGAAATTTCTCCGTATGCAAAACATTATTTCTTTACTGGACTAGTCCAATGCATGTCCTGCTGAACCAAGAACGTCAATGTTTTTGTGCATGTACATTTTCTTGAGTTCTTCGCGTGCTGGTCCGAGGTATTCGCGCGGGTCGAATTTGTCTGGGTGTTCTGCAAAGAATTTGCGTATTGCTGCTGTCATTGCAAGGCGTCCGTCTGAGTCGATGTTGATTTTGCAAACTGCTGACTTTGAAGCCTTGCGGAGCTGCTCTTCTGGAATTCCGACTGAATCAGGAATTTTTCCGCCGTACTGCTCAATGATTCTTACATATTCCATTGGAACAGAAGATGAGCCGTGGAGTACGATTGGGAATCCAGGAAGCTGTTTCTCAATTGCTTCAAGAACATCAAATGCGAGTGGCGGTGGAATAAGAACGCCGTCTGGACTGCGTGTGCACTGCTCCGGTGTGAATTTGCATCTTCCGTGTGAAGTTCCGATTGAGATTGCGAGTGAGTCGCATCCTGTCTTGCTTGTAAAGTCAACAACTTCTTCCGGCTTTGTGTAGTGGCTTTCTGCTGAAGCAACTTCGTCTTCAACACCTGCGAGAACGCCAAGTTCTGCTTCTACAGTAACGTAGTCTTTCTGTGAGTGTGCGTATTCAACAACTTTTTTTGTAACAGCGATGTTCTCTTCGTAAGGAAGTGAAGAGCCGTCAATCATTACAGATGAAAATCCGTTGTCGATACAGTCTTTTGCAACTTCAAAGTTAGGACCATGGTCAAGATGAAGAACGATCGGAATATCGCATCCAAGTTCATGTGCGTATTCAACTGCACCGCGAGCCATATTGCGCAGAATGTACTTGTCTGCATAAGCTCTTGCGCCCTTTGAAACCTGAAGAATTACTGGCGATTTTGTTTCAACGCAAGCTTGAATAATTGCCTGCATCTGTTCCATGTTGTTGAAGTTGTATGCTGGAATCGCATATTTTCCTTTCATTGCCTTTGCAAACATATCTTTTGTGTTTACAAGTCCAAGATCTTTGTAACTGTACATATTAGCTCCTTGTATCCGGAATGTTCGGACTTTTAATAAGATAAAACATTTAAATGCAAAATTCAAGACTGAAAGTGAATTGCAAAATACTTTATAAATCATTTGACAAAAAATGATTGTGTAAATATAATAAACGTTGAAAATTTAGTTGATTTTTTTTTAATCAGTTAAATAAAATAAAACTTGGCGATACATGAAAAACAATCGTACTCAAGGAGATTTTTAATGAAAAAGGGCGTAGTCATTTTAGGTAGCCTGATTCTTGGACTTGCATTCTGCGTGCCGGCAGTAGCTCAGCCAAGCTCTAAGGCTGTTGAAACAATTGTTATCGACAACTTCGATACAGATATGGAATGGTCTTGGGCTGTTCAGTCTAGCCGTTTCATTGCTGAAGGCTATCCAATTTTGAAAAAGTTTGAAGGAATTCCAAATTCACTGATTCCTTACCACAAAGATTCTGACCCTGCCGCTATGGTCTTGGGTGTAAAGGCAAAATATGACCGCAAAGGCGATAACTGGTTTGAAGTTTATCCTTCTAAAGATGACGCCGCCTATGAAATTCCTTTTGTAGGAACAGTTACACAGGTTGACTTCTGGGTTTGGGGTGCAAACTACAATTACAGACTTGAGTTCCTTATTCGTGATGCAGACGGCCGCGTTCATGCGCTTAAAGCTGGAAATCTTATGTTCAATGGCTGGAGAAATGTTGTTGTAAATATTCCTGGATATATCCGCCAGCATTCAAGATTCCGCTCTGGAAGACCTAACATGAGTTTTGTTGGATTTAGAATTCGCTCAGATGCAAATGAAGCTGTAGATGACTATGTTATTTATTTTGATCAGTTGAAATACACAACAAACACTCTTGCAAACGTATATGATGGATATGCTTTGAAAGATGCGGATTTTGGCGAGTCAGAGACGTCATCTTCTGGTAACACAGATAATTCAGAGACAACAGTTCAATAATAAAATAAAGGTGGAATACAAATGAAGAAAATAAGTTTTGCTGTTTTAGCGTTGGCTGCTGTTTTTGCTGGAACTGCTTTTTCTCAGACAGACAGCCTTTCTGAGCCGGACGCATCAAATATCGGAAACGACAGTGCTCGTCAGGCTCTTCGCGAGGTGAGTGTAGACCGTTTTGAAAGAGAAGGTTCTTGGAATGTTCATATTTCTTCTGATAACGGTGTTATTACAGGACGCTTGTTTGAAGGAAGCCCTGCTGCAAAAGAGGAATTGAATGACTCTGGAAATCAGCAGATTGAAGATACAAAAGTTCTTGGCGTTAAAGTTGAATTTTTCCGCCGTGGCGTAAATTCTTTCTATATCACAGCTGCCCGCCCGATTCCTATTGAAGGTGTTACAAAGACCGTTTCTGTTTGGGCTTGCGGACGCAACATGGGACATCAGCTCTGGCTTTTGGTTCAGGATTATAATGGAAACAATTTTGAAATCTGGATGGGTTCATTGGAATTCAGCGGATGGAAAAAGCTTACAACGGCTATTCCTCCTTCTCCAGACAGCGAGCATGGAATTGTTCAGCAGAGTGTGTACCACGGAGACAAACCTGGACTTCGCATTGTTGGATTCCGTGTAGACTGCAACCCTATGGAAGCAAGAGGCGCTTTCTATATGTATCTTGATGACATGAGAGCTGTAACAGATCTTTATGACCTTGAAAATAAAGATGAAGATGATATGATGGATAACTGGTAGTCTTTTTCTAGTTGTTCAATAGGCTGTCCTAGAAGTTGTTTTGGCTTCGTAAAGGGCAGCCTTTTTTTATGCAAATTAACAAGGAAAATTTATGATTCAAACTGCAAATAAAAATGCGATTTCTGCGGCAAAAAAACTTCTTGAGTATCTTTATGAAATTTCCGGAAAGAAAATCATAACAGGTCAGCATACGCAGACTGTTCCAATGGAAGAAATAAGCTACATAAAATCAATTACAGGAAAAGAGCCTAAACTTAGAGGATTTGAGCTTTTGTCTTATTCTCCAAATATAAATTATGCTGAATCCGATTCAGAGTGCCTTACCGAAGTTGAAGAAAATAAAAATACAGTGGAGCAGGCATTAAAGTGGGCTAGCGAAACTTCTGGCATTTTAACTTTTACTTTTCATTGGTTTTCGCCGCTTGGAGGAAAAGGGAAAAGTTTTTATTCAAAAAATACTGATTTTGATGCGGAAAAAATTCTTATTGAAGGAACAGAAGAAAGAAAAAAATTCTTTAACGATATGGATTCAATTGCGGAAATTCTAAAAAAATTCAGCAATATTCCTGTGCTTTGGCGTCCTTTTCATGAAAGCTACGGAGAATGGTTTTGGTGGGGAGCAAAAGGCCATGTTGTTGCCGGCAAGCTCTATGAAATTATGTTTGACTATTACACGAATGTTCATAAGCTGAATAATTTGCTTTGGGTTTGGAACAGCGATGTAAAGGAAGCGTATCCGGGAGATGACA
Source organism: Treponema sp. UBA753 (assembly GCF_002297325.1). NCBI lineage: Bacteria > Pseudomonadati > Spirochaetota > Spirochaetia > Treponematales > Treponemataceae > Treponema > Treponema sp. UBA753. The sequence goes on from NZ_DBKJ01000105.1 coordinate 16,795, forward strand.
AAGTTGATGTAGTTTCAATTGACGTTTATCGTCCTAAGTACGAGCCGACAGATTATTCAGCTGAATATTTAAAGCTTTGCGAAGGCTCTTCAAAAAATAAAGTTTGCGCTCTTGCGGAAGTCGGCTACATTCCTGATGTTTCAATTCTGGAAAAAACGCATATTCCTTGGGCCTATTATATGACTTGGTCAAAAGAGTTTTGCATCGGCGAAAAATACAATACGAAAGAGTCACTTCAAAAAATGTACGAAAGTCCGTATGCTGTAACTCTTTAATTGTTTCTTTTTGGGAATTTATATATAATTTTGCCATGTTTAACAGTTTGACTGGAGTTGTTACCGGAAAATTTCCGCAGAAACTTTTTATAGAGACAAATGGAATTGAATGGGACGTTACAGTTCCCGACACTTCGCTTGAAAAAATTCCGCCAGTGGGAAGCAAAGGACGCGTTTTTGTCTGGATGCAGCACACTGAAAATTTAATGTCGCTTTTTGGATTTGCCACGGAAAATGAAAGGGCTTTGTTTTTTGATCTTTTAAAAGTTGATGGAATAGGACCTAAAGGCGCGGTCAAGATTATGAGCAATATTTCCACTACGGCTCTTGCTGAAATTCTTGACAGCGGCGATGTTGATGCGCTGAAAAAAGTTCCAGGAGTCGGACCGAAAACTGCTGGAAAAATTATTTTGAGTTTAAAAGGAAAGCTTTCGTTTGTTTCAAATGAAAATATATCTAGTGCAGTTAGAAAAAATAATGCCTATTCAGATGTGATTGATGCGCTTGTGAGCATGGGATATGACCGCGCAAAGGCAGAGGATGCTGTTTCAAAAATTTCTTCAGAGCTCCTTTCTGATGAAAATTTCTCTTTGCTTAGCCAAAATGCAAAAGAAGATTCAGTATTTAAAAAATCGATTCTGGAGCTTGCAAGATGAATAAAAGTGTAAATGCCAGAAGTTCTTATATGAAAAAGCCTTCTGAAGAAGACGAAATGAATATTGTTACGCAGCTTGCGCTTCAGGCTGCGCATGGAAAATCAGCTGAATCTTCTGTGAATATTGTGCGCGCGGATATTGCTTCCGCAGATGATGTTCAGGAAAATTCTTTGAGACCTGCGCTTTTGGATGAATTTCTTGGGCAGCAAACGGTAAAAGAAAATCTTAGTGTTTTTATAGATGCGGCCAGAAAACGACAGGAAGCTTTGGATCACTTGTTTTTGATTGGACCACCTGGACTTGGAAAAACAACTTTGGCGCAAATTACTGCGAATGAACTTGGCGCAGACTTTAAAGTTACAAGTGCGCCTGCATTGGAAAAGCCAAAGGATCTTGCAGGAATTCTTTCAACAATTTCTCCGAGGACTGTTTTTTTTATTGATGAAATTCACAGATTAAAGCCTGCAATCGAAGAAATGCTTTATATTGCGATGGAAGACTATGAACTTGACTGGATTATCGGACAAGGAGCTGCGGCAAGAACTGTCAGAATTCCGATTCCTAAATTCACTCTTGTGGGCGCAACAACAAAAGCCGGAATGGTTTCTAGTCCTCTTATAAGCCGTTTTGGAATTATACAGCGTTTTAGTTTTTACACGAAAGAAGAACTTGCTTCTATAATTCGGCGTTCTGCAAAAATTCTTAATGTTCAAGTTGAAGACGATGCGGCTTTGCTTATGGCAGGATGCTCAAGAGGAACTCCGCGTGTTACAAACAGAATTCTTCGGCGCATGAGAGATTTTGCGCAAGTTGAAGGAAGCGGCATTATTACAAAGTCGATTGTAAAAAAAGGACTTGAACGGCTTGGCGTTGATTCTTTGGGGCTTGAAAATTATGACAGGGAAATTCTTTTGGCGATTATTAAAAAATTCGGCGGAGGACCTGTTGGCGCGGAAACTCTTGCTATTTCAATTGGAGAATCAATGGATACTCTTGAAGATTATTATGAGCCTTATTTAATTCAGTGCGGACTTTTGCAAAGAACTCCACGCGGAAGAGTCGCCACAGAAAAAGCTTACAATCATCTTGGAATTTCTTTTGAAGGAAATGCAAAGTCAGAGCCAGCTTTTGATTTTTAAAACAAACAACTTTTATTTTTAAGGAAAATATATGAAGACCAGTGACTTTAATTTTGATTTGCCTGAAGAGCTTATTGCGCAAAAACCTTCTGGAGTCCGCGGAAATGACAAGCTTATGTTTTTAGATAAATCGAATGGAAATGTTTTTCATTATGCCATGAAAGATTTAGTTGATTTGGTTGAGCCCGGCACTTTAATGGTCTTTAACAATAGCAAAGTCCGCCGAAGCCGATGCTACGGAATAAAAACAGATACTGGACGCGAGCAGGAATTTATGTTTTTAAATCAGACTTCGCCTGAAGGAAATGCCTGGAACACAATGGTCAAAGGCGCAAAAAAAGTGAAGGCAGGAAATGTCTATAAGTTCCCAGATGGAAGTGAAGGCACTATTGTTGCTGATTCAAAAAATGACGGAACTGAATTTAGGTTTATAGAATTTCCATTTAGGCTTACAGAAGAATGGTTTGAAAAAAATGGACACATTCCACTTCCGCCATATATTCGGCGTGAAGATGATGATACAGACAGTGAGCGTTATCAGACTATTTACGCAAAAGAAACTGGAAGCGCGGCTTGTCCTACGGCTGGACTTCATTTTACAGAGCCTGTTTTAGAAAAACTCAAGGAAAAAAATATTGACCTTGAATGGATAACTCTTCATGTGGGACTTGGAACTTTTCTTCCTGTGCGCGCAGATAATATTGAAGAGCATAAGATGCATGAGGAATTTTATACAGTTCCTTATGACGTTGCAGAAAAAATCAATTCAGCAAAAAAAGAAGGACGGCCGGTTCTTGCTGTTGGAACTACGAGTGTAAGAACTTTGGAAAGCGCTTCAGATGAAAATGGAGTCGTTCACGGCGGAACAAGAAGCACAAGTATTTTTATGTATCCGGGATATAAATTTAAAGTTGTGGATCAGATGTTTACGAATTTTCATACACCGGAAAGCACTCTTATTATGCTTGTGAGCGCATTTGCTGGACGTGAAAATATTTTGAATGCATACAAAATTGCAGTTGAAAATAAGTATCGTTTTTTCAGCTATGGAGACGCAATGCTTATAAAATAATGCACAAATTTTAAATGCGCAACTTTATTTTTACATAAGCTGTTCAAAGGCGTTGCGGAGCAGATTTAGAAACTGAGCTTTTAAAATCAGTTCGGAATCTGTTATTTTATTTTGCTCAACAAAAATTTTCTTTGCGCTGTCAATCAAGTCGTCGATTGTTTTTGCAGAAAGAGGAAGCCTTGTTCCGATTATTCTGTTTTCAAATTCCGGCGAATAAAAAAATACTTTTCCTGCAAATGCGATTCTTATTTTTGCAATCATTCCGCGCTGTGTGTCTGCAAGAAATGCAAAGCTTGCAGAAAGCTCGTTTATTGTATTTGAAGGTCCAACTCTCTTGAAAATTTCAACTTCCCATTCATCAAGCGGAATTCTTACTTTTGTCAAAATGTGCTTTTCTGGAATTCCTGTGAATTTGTTGAAAGGGACATAAAGAGTTTCATTCTGATTTTTAATTTCAAGCCGTGCATTCAATGCGAGTAGAGGTGCCCAAAGCGTATACTTAAAATCTTTTGCGCAAATGTTTCCGCCTAAAGTCGCAATGTTTTTGATTTGTTCTGTGCCAATGGATTTAAGTGCTTTTGCAAGAACTGTTGGAAGTTTTTGCCCGCCTAATAAAATCATGTTTGCAATTGAAACTGCGCTGCCGAATTCTATGTGCCGTTCTTTTTTGTCTATGATGTTCAGCTCTGGAATCATTCTGAGCGAAACTGATTTGTCCTGAATTTTTTTTAGTTGTGTGCATCCTGCAAGAAGCTGAATTTCGTTTACGCTTTTTATGTGGTAAAAAACATCAGATAATGTTTTTGAAATAAATACAGTTTTACTTTTGGGCATTTGAGTTTTTTTCCTCTCTTGCATGCTTTGCGGCGACTGCATAAAGAATTCCATTTGTCAGTGTAGAAAAATCTGTGCAGCACGAGTCCAAATTTTTTATTGCTGAATATATTTGATCCAAAGTCGGACGATAGTAATTTTTTAAAATAGTGTAGGCTGTGAAAATTTTTCCGGCATTGCAGTATCCGCATAAATTTATTCCTGCCTTGGAAAATCCTGCAATTATGTCTTGGTAGCACGGATTGCTTTGAAAATATTCAAGAGTTACAATGTGGCAGTCGCGGGCAATTCCGACTGGAATGAGACAGCTTGCGGCGGATTTGTCATTAAGCAAAATCATGCAGTTTCCGCACATTCCTTTTTGGCAACCGCATTTTACACTGTAAAGTTTTTCTTTGCGCAGAACAGACAAAAGAGATTCTGTTGGCTCTGCGGAAAGAACTATTTTTTTATTGTTCAGATACAGCGGAATTTTCATTTTGAGTTTCCTCCTTTTCTGTCTGCTCTTTGTTTTTCTGTTCGGCTTCCTGCTCTTTCTGCATTTTTATTTTTGCCTTTTGCTCTTTGATTTTTTTGTAGAGCGAATCTGTTTTTAGCGGAAGTGAATTTATTGTGCAGTTCAACGCTTGTGTTAGCGCTTGCGTGTATGCGGCAGGAATAACCTGATGCACAAGTTCTCCTATTTGAGATGGATCTTTTTCTGATTGCATAAAGGAAATTTTTATGTTCTTGCATTCAACTTTATCATCTTCAAGAAGCGATGAAAGAACTTTTTGAATTCCAAGTTTTACTGTAGAAGTTGCGGCTTGAACGTTAAGAATTTTTCCGCCGTTTAAAATAAGATTTATGCTTCTGATTTTTTCGCGGTATGTGCAAGGATTTATTTCCAGTTCAATTGCTGCCGCAGCAAAAGATGTTGAATGAAACGGCTTTCCTGAAAAAGTTTCATTGTTCCATTCAGTCTTTTTTACAGATGCGGTTTTCTTTTTTACTTTGAATGGAAGAGGCTCGTCTGGTTTTCTTCTTTTTATTGCAAGACAGCATTTTTTCAAAAGAGATGTCATTATGCTTATGTTGCTGTATACGTTTTCTGGAAGCGGCGGCTCTTCTCCATTGCTGAACACGGAATTTATTTTTACGCAAAGAAGCGGAATATTTAAAATTTCAGCAGCGATTCCTCTCCATATTTCGTGTACGGAATTTGAAACTGGAGGACAGTGGATTGTTAAAATTGAATCCGTTTCCAGCGTTACTTCGAGAGTATGGCTTCCGTTGTAAATTTCTGAGCCGTAATATCCAGCTCCTTCAAATGCACACGAAAATCCTATTCCGCGCATTGGAGATGAAAAAACAGAAACGTATTCTTTTGGACCGCTTCCAAGCTTCCAGTTCATGGCGTCAAGTCTGTAAGAAGCATATTTTCTGTTAAAGTCGCTTAGTTTAGAAAGTGCTTCAATTGTCTCGTTGAATTTTTCAATCTCAAAAAGAAACTGCGCTTTTGGAATTTTTCTTTTTGTAAAATCTATGTTCAAATGATTTTTCTGCCGGAACTCTAAAGGCGTAAGATTGCATTTGTTGCAGAGCTCGTTTATCTGATTTTCAACAGCAAAAAAAGCCGCGGAGTCAATCAATTGGATGTCAACTGAGGATGCGGGATTTAAAGAACTTCTTGCAGTTGCCGTTATAAAAATATTTTTTGGATTGTAGCAGCCGCATGAAGCAATTGAAAGCCTGTCGATTATTTCCTGGGCAAACGGATTTGCAAAGCCCGCATTTACTTCAATGGCAATTTTCATGGCTTCAATAAGGCCTTTTTCATTTGCCGCAGTTTTATGATGAATTGAAATTGGCTGCATCTTGTTCAAAAATTTTTCCTGCTCATTTCTTGTGTAGACAAGCTTTACAGGATGACCTGTTTTTTTTGCAGCAACTGCAGTTTGGCAGGCGATTATTGAATTGTACCAAATGCTGTTTGTTCCTCGGTTTGCTGAAGTTGTTTTTCTTATTGTTATTGATTCAGGAGGAATTGCGAGCGCTTCTGAAGCTGTGTGCCTTAAATTATTCAGCCATTGTGTTGGCGTTGAAATTGTTACAGAATTGTCTTTCCAAAAGCACATTGCGCCGTTTGGTTCTCCGTAATCTGGAGTTTTCAATGCATATCGCCATTCGTTTTCTGCAACATATTTTGCTTCTTCAAAAATTTTTTCTATGCAGGCTTCATCATTTGATTTTTCAAAGCAAGGACCGAACTTTATAATTCTCTGTGCAAGTTTGTCTGAAAAAAATTCTTCTTTGATTTCCTTGATGTTTTTTATTTCTTCATTTTGAATTTTAATTTCTTTCTTTGTTTGCTTCTTGCCGGAATTTTCAAGAGCTTTTGCATTTATGTCAAATTCATCTGGAAGGTAATCTTCAATTGTGTTTGTGTCAATTGTCAAAACAAGCTCATCAAAAAGTGACTGCAAAACTGCTTCGTCAGGACCAGCTAAAAGCGCAAGCGGCTCTCCTTCATACGAAATATTACCTTCGCAGAAAACAGGAATTTTTCCTTTTTCAGTATCGACTAAATTTGAGCCAGGAACATCACGCGCAGTTACAAGACTATATCCGTCCGGCAAGTTTGGATGCGAAACTGATTTTACAATTCCTTCGCTTACTGGACTTCTTACAACCATTGCAAAGTACATATTGTCCATTGTAAGGTCGCTGTAGAATTCTTTTTGAAAAGAAACTTTTGAATTTTTTTTTGCGTATGAAGCTTTAGGCATGGTATTTTTCTCCAATTTCTTTCACTGCCTGAATAACGTAGCTGGTCATTTCTTCTGTCATGTCCGGCCAAAGCGGGATTGAAATTGATTCCTGAAATTTTTTTTCAGCTTCAGGAAATTTTTCTTTTGTGAAATCGTGGTAGAGTTTCTTCCAGTATGAAAAATGAAAAAGAGGAATGAAATGCACGCTTATTCCGATTCCCATTTCTTGAAGCATAGAGGCAAATTCATTTCTTGTGCATTTTAATTTTGAAAGTTTAAGGCGCAGAATGTAAAGATGGCAAGCATCTCCTTCTGAAGTCGGCGGAATTTTTAAAAAGTCTATTTTTGAAAAAGCATCGTTGTATTTTTTTACGTGCACTTTTCGCTTTGTATCAAGAATGTCAGCTTTCTTTAACTGAACCCTTGCTATTGCAGAAAGAATGTCCGGCAAGTTGCTTTTGAATCCCGGAGCTACAATATCGTATTCCCAGCTTGCCTTGTTTGAAGTGTATCTGTCCCAAGCGTCCCGGTTCATTCCGTGAAGTCTCATCTGCAGAATTCTTTCAGCAGTTTTTTTGTCTTTTACACAAACCATTCCGCCTTCGCCGCAAGTAATTGTCTTTGTTGCATAAAATGAAAATATTCCAGCATCTCCGATTGCCCCGGCAAATCCAAGCCTTGTTTTGCTTGGAAACGAATGCGCGCAGTCTTCTATTACTTTTACATTGTATTTTTCAGCAAGCTCCATTATGCGCTTCATGTTGCATACATTTCCTGCAATGTGAACTGGAACTATTGCGGCGACATTTTTTCCACGTGGACTTTTTAAAATCTCTTCAATTTTTTTTGGATCTATTGAATAGCTTTCTTTTTCAATGTCGGCAAAATAAACGTCAGCTCCAAGATGGCGCGCGCTGGCCGCTGTGGACACAAAAGTGTAGGGCGTTGTTATAACTGCTTTTCCTGGCTTTACACCTAACGCTTCCATCGCAAGAACCATTCCGCTTGTGTTGCTGTTAACTGCAAATGCAAACGGAGAATTTATTTTTTGTGCGAATTCCTTTTCAAATTCGTGTGTTTCTTTTCCGGTTGTAAGCCAGCCGCTTCTTAGAACTTTTACACAGGCTTGCTCTTCTTCTTCTGAAATTGATGCTTTAAAAAAAGGCACGTTCATTTTTTTTTGTTCTATTTTTTGCTCGCTTAAACTCATTATAAAACCGCCTTTGCATAAGACTTTTCATTTTTTGCGGATACATTTTCTTCGCGCTTGTAAAATTCATCAAGAGTTGGAACTGCTTTTCTTAAAATTTTTTTCAGCTCGACGCTGTTTCTGTAAAGTTCTTCTTTGCCTTTGGAAAGCACGCAGATTGGTTTTAAAGAATCAATCAATTCATCGAGTGAAAAATTTTTTGGCGAAATATTTGTGAGCTTTAAAATCTTTTTGTATTCAGTTGGCTCTGGATTTTCTTCTTTTAGCCACAAAGGTTCTTCAAGACGTTCGCCTTTTCTTGCTCCGATAAACTGGATTTTTATTTCTTTGTCCGGCGTAAATCCAGAAAATTTTATTACCTGCTTTGCAAGCTCCAGAATTTTTATAGGCTCGCCCATGTCTAAAAGATACGATGCTCCGTTTGTTCCCACGCCTCCAGTCTGAAGCACAAGCGAGCAGGCTTCTGGAATCGTCATAAAATAACGCTCCATTTGCGGGTCTGTTACAGTTACCGGACCTCCATTTTGAATTTGCTCCATAAAAATTGGAAGAATTGAACCTCTGCTTCCAAGTACATTTCCAAAACGAACGAACATAAATGATTGGTTTTTCTTTACCTTTTGCGCTGCTTGAATTATAAGTTTTTCACATAGCATTTTGCTTGCGCCGTAAACGCTTACTGGCTCAACTGCTTTGTCTGTTGAAATAAGCACGAATTTTTCAGTTCCTGATTCAAGTGCGGCATCCAAAATATTTTTTGTTCCAAATACATTGTTTTCGATTGCGGCGATGGAATTTTCTTCCATCATTGGAACATGCTTGTATGCGGCGCAGTGAAAGATAACATCAGCATGAGTGTGAGAAATTATGTACTTTACATATTCCCTGTCTTTCATGTCGCCGATTATTGGAACAATTGAAGCTTTTTGTCCTACGCCTTCATCCTGAAGAACATGAAGTTCTCTGTAAATATTTACGATTGAATTTTCGCCGTGTCCAAAAAGATAAAGCCGTTCTGCTCCGCCTGAAAGAAGCTGGCGTGCAAGTTCACTGCCAATTGAGCCTCCTGCACCTGTTATGAGAACACGTTTTCCCTTTAGATAGGAAAGGCTTTTTGCAAGCGGAATCGTTACTGGAGTTCTTCCAAGAATGTCCAGCGGATTTATATCTCGCGCCTGAATTATGTGGGCTTTTTCATCAATGACTTGGCTTATGGAAGGCAGAATTTTTATCTGAAGAAAACCGCATTTTTTTAGAGAGGAATAAATTTTTCTGATTCTTTCAACTGGCGCGCTCGGAATTGCAATTACTGCTTGGTCTGCTCCGTTTACCCGCAAGGCATCCGCAATGCTGTCAATAGGACCCAAAACTGGAATGCCGTCAATTTTTGTTCCTATTAAATTTTTGTCATCATCGAGAAACGCAGAAACTGTTCCAAAGACTTTTTTTTTCGCAATGTCGTTTGCAATCATTTGTCCGGCAAAGCCTGCGCCTATTATATATAGTCTGCCTTCGATTTTATTCATTTTCCCCTCGGATAATCTAGCAGTCTACCATATAATGCTGATTTCTTCAATGTTGGCTTTTTAAATTGAGAAATTAGCTTTCGGAGATTTTTTTTACTTCGGTTATGAATTCTTCAAGGTTTGTAAAATGGCGGTACACGCTTGCAAAACGAATGTATGCGACTTTGTCTACGGAATTAAGTTTTTTAAGAACAAGCTCTCCGATTTCCTCTGTTGAAATTTCGCGTTTTAGTTTTCCGGCTGTATATGCCTCGTCTTCAATTTCGTTTACAATCAGGTCAATAAAGTCTGTTGAAACAGGACGTTTTTCTAGCGCGCGCTCAATTCCCTTTGCGACTTTTTTTATGTCGAACGGCTGTCTTCTTCCATCGCGCTTTACAACCATAAAAGGCTTTTCTTCTATTTTTTCGTAGCTTGTGAATCTGTGTCCGCACGAAATGCACTGCCGTCTTCTTCTTATGCTTTCGCCGTTTGCCATTTGCCGGGACTCAGTAACTTTGTCGTCAAAACTTCCGCAGTAGGGGCATCTCATTTTTTATTTCCTCTTTATCTGCTGCATTATTTCTCTTGTGATAAGTTTCAGATATTAATGCTTTCGAAACTAGCTCATTATAATTTTTTACAGCGAAAACCTCAATTGTTTTTTTTACTTTGTTTGCTAGACTTTTTTTGTCGTATATATTCTGTTAGGCTGAAAATGTATTTTCCACTGTTTTATTTGTATATGATTCTTGGCAGCACAGGATATGTGTATATACGAAACAAAGGTTTGTAAATACGTTGCACAGTTTAACTGTAGTTGTTATACAGCCTGAATTTCGAGTTTCAGTAGGAATTTACAAAAAAAGCGTAAAACCTTAAAATTTGTCTGACAAACAAAAAATCAAAAGGATTACGCTTATGTATGAACAAATACTATCCTTAGTGACGTCATTTTTCAAGAGCATGAAAGGAA
>NZ_DBKJ01000045.1:0-4092 GCF_002297325.1 Treponema sp. UBA753
GAGCAGCATGGCAATATATTTTACTTTAGGCTTTATCATAACAACAATGCACACAATAAAAAGCGCAGTAAAATTGTTGAACAGAAAAGTTTTTTCAAACGCAATCAAGAAAACAAGAATCACTGAATAGACAAGATAAAAATAAGAAAAACACTTCCGCTTGAAAAAAGCCGCAACTAAAACGTAAATAAAATTCATAACAGCAATAATACAAGTTCCAATGAAAAATCCCTCGTTAAAGCCTTTCCAAATATAAAGAGCACAGATAATTCCAGAAAGAACACTTGTGAATAAAACGAAATGGTCGTTTAGAAAATCGGTAAGAATATTAGACTTCACAAGCCCTCCCCTGCAAAGCGAAACGGGCGAATAAAAGAATAAAAAAATCTTCTATATAATGGCTATATAAATAATAGCACCTTTTCCAAGAATTTCAATAGAACAAGAGGCAATATCGAAAAGTTTATGAATTTTTTTTTGTCCGTTATTTTTTGCTGAAATCTTTTATAAGCTGTTCAATTTCCGTGCGCATAGGCATTACAGAAAGCGAGCCTTTTTTCGTTGTTACAAGCGATGAAGCGGCATTTGCAAAGACAAGCATTTTTTGCAGACGCTCCCTAGAAAAAGTTTCGTATCCAGCGCAAAGAATTTCATGCAGGATGCAAGCGCAGAATGTGTCGCCCGCTCCAGTCGTGTCAATTGTTTTTACGTTTGAAAATGTTCCGGCTGTTTCATGCAAAGAAATTTTTCCGTCAGAATAAAACGCTTCGCTTCCGTCCTTGCCCTTTGTAACTGTAATCAGCGGAATTTTAAATTTTGAGCGGATCCAGTTTATGCCATCGCAAATAGATTTTTCGCCTGAAACAAATTCAAGCTCTTCTGATGCAATCTTTAAGATTTCACATTCTGAAAGTCCAAACAAAATTTTTTCTTTTGCCTGGCTTTCACTTTCCCAAAGCGGAAGCCTTAAGTTCGGGTCAAATGAACGGAGCACGCCAGATTTTTTTGCTGTCTCAAGTGCAAATTTTGTAGCATCAAAGCAAATTTCATTTGTCATTGATAAAGTTCCAAAGTGAAATATTTTTGCAGCTGAAATCAGCTCCGATTTTATTTCAGATTTTTCAAGCATTGAATCTGCGCCTTGATTTCTGTAAAACGAAAAACTTCTGTCGCCGTCATCCGCAGTGTGAACAAAAGCGAGCGTTGTTTTATATTTTTTTGAAAAGATAAGATTTTCTGTTCCGATTCCAAGATTTTCAATTTTTGACTTGAGCATTTTTCCAAACATATCATCTCCGACTTTTCCAACAAACGAAGCTGAATGTCCAAGCTTTGAAAGCATCGCAAGAACATTGCACGGAGCTCCTCCAGCGTTCGCCTCCATAAGCCAGTTTTTTTGTGCGCTCATTCCGTTCTGAGTAAAATCTACAAGAAGCTCGCCCAGCGCAACAGCATCGTAATTTTTCATTTTGCAAATCTCCATAATTTAAATTTCAAAAATCTTGTATTCAGCGCGGATATTTTCTGAAACAGACATTTCAAGCAACACGGAATTTTCATCGCTGTCAAAAATTTGCGCAGGCATAAGAAAAAATGCATTTGTAAATGCCACCTCGCCGTCGTTAACAAAAACTTCCATGGAACAAGTATCAATTAAAATCCTAAGGGAAATCTTTTTTCCATAAACGGATTTCTCGCAACAGAACGAAGACAGCGGAAGTTTCATTTTGCGGAAATTTATTTTTCCGCCGCCGTCCACGGATTTTTTTCTGTCAAACCAAAGCGTTTGTTCAGCAAAGTCGCAAGTGAATTCTACGGAAAATTTTTTGCCTGCAATTGTTCTGCTTAATACAAGAGAAAATTTTCCATTTGGATTTTTGCAAGCCGCTGAATTTTCAAAAGCAGAAAAAAGCTCAAGTTCAATATCTCCATGCAAAAAATCATTTTTTACAAATCCAGAGCCTCCAAAGACAATGCCGCTTTCACATTTTTTTCTATATGATGAAAGTTCATGCACAGGATTTTGAAAAAGTTTTCCGTTCTTCAATTCAAGTTCACGGGGAAAAGTCATCATTCCAGACCAAAGATAATCTTGAGGCGTAATGTACGATTCCCAGTTTTGCATCCAGGCAATCATGATTCTTCGTCCGTCAGGAGCAAGGCAAGTCTGAGGCGCATAAAAATCGATTCCGCCGTCAATCTGCGCAAAATCAAAAGAATTTTCAGTTCGTCTTTCGCGCTCAAAAACAAATTCTGGCCTTTTTAGAATTCCTGTCATGTAAACACTATTGTTTCCGTTGTGAAGTCCGTTCTCAAAATCCGCTTTCATTTCCTGCGGAGAAAAAATCACAACGTCCTTTCCGTCCAATTTAAAAATGTCTGGACACTCCCACATTCCGCTTTTTCCGCTGCTCCTGTCAATCACAGAAACGAATTTCCAGTCAAAAAGATTTTTAGAGCAGAAGCAGACAAGAGAGCCTTTTCCGTCTGGCATTTTGAGGACACACGCCATGTAAAATTTTCCGTCTTCTCGCCACAGCTTGGGATCACGGAAATCGCCTTTTTGAAATTCAAAAGGAACATCTGCCGCGCCAATTACAGGATTCTTAAGAAATTTTTTGTAGCAAAGTCCGTCGCCTTCTGCCACGCACTGGTTCTGCAAAGTTTCGCCTTTTGAATTTTTTGAAACTCCTGTATAAACAAGAATATGCCGCCCTTCAAATTCAATTGCCGTTCCAGAAAAGCAGCCTTCGCAGTCAAAAGTGGAATCAGGAGCAAGAGCAGGCTCAAGAATTTCCCAGCGCACAAAATCTGAAGTGCAAAGATGCCCCCAGTGCATTGCTCCCCATTGAGTTGAATACGGATGATACTGAAAAAACAAATGGAACTTTCCGCCGAAAAATGAAAAGCCGTTCGGGTCGTTGCACCATCCCGCCGGAGAAAACGCATGAAAAAGTGGAAGCTGAAAATTTTGCGACGGCAATTTCAAACTTTCCTGAATTTCATTTTGTTTTTTTACAGCAGCTTTTAGTGTATATTTTTGCATAGACTTTCCCAAGACATTCCTAGGTAATTAAATATAAAGATTATTATATCATTGTTCAGAAAAATTTTTCTATAAATTGTATGGCAGATAAAAATTGAAGACACCCGGTTCAATCTTCACAGAATCCAAAGTCCTGAAAGTTGTAATCGCAGGATAAAGTATTTCTTTTTAGTAAAAATGTACCCAGTTCTTTGGATAAATATAGTAACTATATTTTAAAATAAAGTAACTAAGTTTGGAAATATAGTTACTTTATTCAGGGAACTTAGTGGAAATGTTTTTGAGTTATATTTTTTCTTCAATCGCCGCTGCAAGCTGCTCAATCAGCTCGTTGTCTTTTTTTGCGGCGTGCTCCATTACAGTTTTTGTGTCAAGAAGGATTCCGTGGATTTTGTGCCATGATTTTTCAGGAACAAAGGAAACATCAGAAGAATCTTTTTCCGCCAAAATGTAATCCGCGCCCGCATAGCCGATATTTTCAATTTTCTGGACGCAGGCAGGCATTATAAACGCATTGAAAATTGAATTCTCAGTCCGGTTCCGTTTTATTTTTTCCGGAATTGAATCATTTTTTTCTATATATTCAGCATATGCGAACTGCTTCACAATGCTCGCGCTGTCCGGAAGATGATTTTTTATGCCAGTCGCTCCGTAGCGGTAATATTTTGAGTCAAGCACAAAAATTTTCTGCCCGGTTTTTGCACGGTTTGTTATCATAATCGTGTCGGGACGGAGGGAGTTGTGTTTCTCATCCGTTCTAAACTCAAAGCGCTCTTCACTGCCTTTTTTGTTTTTAAGCTTCCAATAAACTTTGGGATAAAAATCTTCCTTGTCCGTCTCTCCAAAAATGCGGTCAATAAGTTTTTCCCAGATGACATGGAAATTTTGAGTTCCGTAAATAAATTCCTTATTTTCAGAGTTTTCATCAAGAAAATTCAGCACATCCAGCATATTCTTAAAAAGAAGCAGATTGTTCTCGTTAAAAGTCTGTGTCATCGCCTTTTTTATGACGGCTATAAAAAGATTTTTGTTCAGCTTAAGCTCCG
>NZ_DBKJ01000024.1:0-10271 GCF_002297325.1 Treponema sp. UBA753
AAAATCACGGCGGAATCTACAAGAATCTGAAGGAGCTGCGCGAGACCAACGGAAAATCTTCCAACAATATGTTCCGCGCGTTCGGTCTTGACTATATTTATGAGGAAAACGGAAACGACATCGGCGCGATGATTTCGCTTTTTGAAAAGGTAAAGGACATTGACCATCCAGTTGTGCTTCACATCCACACTTTGAAGGGAAAGGGCTACGCTTTTGCTGAGAAAGACAAGGAAGCATGGCACTGGACGCTTCCGTTTGACCGCGCGACAGGAAAATCGACTGTGAATTTTGGAAACGGCGAAAGCTACGGCGCGATTACTCCGAACTGGATTATGGAGCGTGCGGCAAAGGACAAGAAATTTGTTGTTGTGACTCCTGCAATGCCGGCTTCTGTGGGGCTTGTGCCTGAGCTTCGCGAAAAGCTGGGGGCGCAATATCTTGATGTTGGAATTGCGGAGGAGGCTGCAACTGCGGTCTGCGCCGGAATCGCGAAAAACGGCGGAAATCCGCTCTTGGTTACAAATATGACTTTCTTGCAGCGCGCCTACGACCAGATTTCGCAGGATGTCTGCATAAACAATCTGCCTGTTACAATGCTGATGAACTACAGTTCGTTTGACGGACTTACGGACGTTACGCACTTGGGAATTTTCGGGCTTGCGGCGTTCACAAACATTCCGAATCTTGTGGTTCTTGCCCCGACATGCGCGGAAGAATATCTGAATATGCTGAACTGGTCTATCGGACAGAAATCCCATCCGGTTCTGATTCTGATTCCGGGAAATGAAGTTTTCCACCGCTCATCTTGTGCAGAAGAAAAAACTTTTGACGTGCTTGACACTTACAAAGTTGAAAAGAAAGGCGAGAAAGTCGCTGTTTTTGCGCTCGGAGATTTTTACCAGAAAGGCGAGGCTGTTGCGGCGGCGATAAAAAGCGCTCTAGGCTTTGAGCCGACTTTGATAAATCCGCGTTTTGCAAGCGGCGTTGACAAGAATCTTCTTGAGGAGCTTAAAAAAGACCACGAGCTTGTGATTACGCTTGAGGACGGAATCGTGAGCGGCGGATTTGGCGAAAAAATCGCCTCGTTCTACGGAACTTCAAATATGAAGGTGAAGAACTACGGCCTGGAAAAGAAATTCTACGACCGCTACAATCCTGCCGAGCTTTTGAAGGAAGTCGGAATGACAACCGGGCAGATTGTGGCTGACGTGAAAGAAATTCTGGGAGAATAAAATGAAAAAATCAATTTTTTTAATTCTAGGAGCATTTATTATGTTTGGAGCAAATGCGCAGAGTTCTCAGGGAACACAAAACGCAAAAAAAACGGTTGTCTGCTATTTCAGCGCGACAGGAACAACCGAGCGGCTCGCAAAAACAACTGCTCAAGCCTTGGACGCGGATATTCACGAAATTGTGCCGGTTCACAAATACACGAGCGCGGACTTGAACTGGCACGACCGCAACTCGCTTTCTTCTGTTGAGTGCAACGACGAAAAAAGCCGGCCTGCAATCGCAAGCTCAATCGACTTGAGCAGCTACGACAACGTGATTGTCGCGTATCCAATCTGGTGGGGACTCGCGCCGAAAATCGTCTACACATTTGTTGAACAGAACGACTTAAGCGGCAAAAATCTTGTAACTCTCTGCACAAGCGGCGGAAGCGGACTCGGACGAAGCGGCTCGGATTTGGCAAAGCACGCGAAAGGCGCGCTCCTGAAAGGCGGACGGGAATTCAGAGGAAGTTCATCTGGCGTTGAAGTGAAAAAATACATCGACGGAATTTTGAAATAAATATCGAAGCTTTTTGGAGTTTGAAAATGAAAGTTCTGATGATTAACGGAAGTCCGCGAAAAGACGGAAACACATCGATTGCGCTTGAAGAAATGAGAAAGACTTTTAAGGCGGAAAGCGTGGAAACAGAAATTGTCCGCGTCGGAAACCAGAATGTAAGAGGCTGCATTGCCTGCGGACGCTGCGGCGAGACAGGAAAATGCGTCTTTGACGACGTTGTGAACGAGCTTGCCCCAAAATTCCAGGCGGCGGACGGACTTGTTGTCGCAAGCCCGGTTTATTACGCTTCCGCAAATGCCACATTGATTGCAGTTCTTGACCGCCTCTTTTACAGTTCCCATTTTGACAAGACAATGAAAGTCGGCGCAAGCGTTGTGTGCGCAAGACGTGGCGGCTGCTCGGCGACATTCGACGAGCTGAACAAATATTTCACCATATCGAATATGCCGGTTGCATCCAGCCAATACTGGAATTCCATTCACGGCCGTCTGCCTAGAGAAGCCGAAATGGACGAGGAAGGAAAACAGACCATGCGCGTGCTTGCAAGAAACATGACATTCCTAATGAAAAGCATCGCATTAGGAAAAGAAAAATTCGGTCTGCCTAAAACAGAACAGCGTGTTTCGACAAATTTTATCCGGTAGGGGAAATATCCGCAAAATCAGAAAGGAAAAAAATATGCCGCAAAACGAAAACACAGAAAACCAAAATCAGCAGCTGCCTCCGCAGAAAATTGTTCAGACTGCAGGACGCGCGGCTCTCGGCGAGTTTGCCCCGGACTTCGCGCACTTCAACGACGACATCCTTTTCGGCGAAAACTGGAACAATCAGGACATCGACATAAAGACCCGCTGCATTATTACGGTTGTCTCGCTCATGTCGCAGGGAATAACGGACAATTCGCTCAAATACCACCTTGAAAACGCAAAGAAAAACGGCGTAACCAAAAACGAGATTGCCGCGATTGTAACCCACGTTGCGTTCTATGCCGGCTGGCCGAAAGCCTGGGCTGTTTTCAGTCTGGCAAAGCAGGTCTGGGCGGAGTAGATTTGCGGCGACATTTGCGAAAAAAAATTCGTCTTTAATGTGCTATTTGGCTTACAATCTGCATTATGGCTTTTTGATTTTCTGGCGAAAGTTTGTCAAAATCTTCTATTAATATGTGATATTTTTTATACAAGGCTTCCTTCTTCTTGGCTGAAATTGTTGGCTGGGGGGGGGTGGCTTGTTGACTGCTTTTTTGCCCCATAAGATTTTCGACCGTAGTTCCTAACGCGTTTGCAATTCTTAACGCCACATCCGCCGCCGGAATGCTGTTTCTAGCAATTCCTGTTGAAATTGAATTGAGCGAAAATTTTGCCTTGTAAGCAAGTTCCTTTCTTGTTAAGTTTTTAAGCTCGCGTTCTTGATCCACTTTTTCCCAAAAATTCATGCCTTAAATAATAACACAATTGTATTTTTATTTCGTTGACATGACAATAATGTGTTTGTATAATTTTGTGTAACACAATTGTGTTATTATGATTTTAATTTTTTTAGATGGAGGCATTGAATATGAATTGCGAAATTATTGTTTCTGTATTTTCTTTTATCCTGAGTATTTTTGTTTTTGCATTTTATCTTATTGACCGTCATTTTAAGATGGTGGAAATTTCCATGAACTATAGAACTCAGGTTTTGGAATGGTATGAAAAATGCATCCAGATTTTAAAGCTTATTCCAATAATAAAAAATAATAAAGAAGAACTGGAAAAAGCAAAAGCAAGATTTTCCGGACTTATAGAACAAGGAAGATTCTTTTTTCCAAATATTGACAAGAAAGATGGATTTGGGAATGAAAAGGTTTTGCACCACCGAGGATACAGCAACATAATAATTAATTTTCTTACGGACTGCTACAACCTGATTGCCTATTTTGATGATGCAGAGGCGATTAACGAATATGAAAGAAAAGTAGACTTTTTTACAGCCGCTGTTTTCAGATGTTTTTCTCCAAATAATTTTATAAAAAAGGTCGAAAAAGTTACATTATCTTCATGTTCAGAAAATCTTGTTAGAGAAGACCTTTGGAGGATTGAAATATGAGCTATAAGACTATAAGAGATGAACGCTTTGGAGAGAGTGCCAATACTAATGGAAATAAATCTTTTGGAAAATTTTCTTTAGAACATGGTGGATTTTTTATTGGTGAAGATGTAAAAGCAAGAATGAATCTTATAAGAAATTCTATTCTTGAAGTTAGAAAAAACTGGAATGATAAAAAATTTAGGAAGAAAGCTATTAAGTTGTTTAAAAATCATATAGGTGGAAAATCTTTGCTGTTTATGGATTTTTTTAACGATGAGTGGTATGAGTTTCAGAAAAATCCTCCTGCAGAACAGAACTGCGACTTAATAAGATTTTATACATCTAGTGATGGTTATGAAACGATTTTTAAATACATGAATTCAATTTTTAGAGAGGAACATGACAAAGAAGTGTATGATTCTGCAGCGTTCCTTGTTGAATGCATGAATATTGAACTTTACAACTTGGTAAAAACGAAGCTTGAATTTTCCAACTTTGAAAATACAATTTACAGAGGAATAATGCTTGATGAAAATACAATTTCAAATTTGCTGGACATAAAGGAGCTCGAAGTTCAGGATCGAAAATTTGCAGTTCCGTTAAGTTTTATGTCTTGCAGCAAGAGTCAAGATGTTGCAAAACAGTTTTTAGAAAAGCAGGAACGTCGACCGTATGAAGAGAAGGTAAGAGGTTTTTGTCCTGTACTTTTTAAAATTCATGTTACAAGTTTGGATAAAACTTTTCTTGACCTTTATAAAAGTTATTATCCTACTTCTATTGTCTCTTCTATTTGTGCTGTTGATATAGAAAATATTTCTAAATATATGGAAGAGCAAGAAGTTCTTTTGCGTGGAGCATTTTTTCAGGTTTTAAGATTTTATGAATCAAAAGAAAAGATAGATGGAAAAAATGTGTATGTCTTTGAACTTCTTATGCACAATTCCAACCGAGACCATATTACAACCAGTGCATTTGAAAAAACAAACGCAAGAAGACTTTTTAATACACTTATAGAAATTGACCGCATGAAAAAATGCCAAGATTTTTTTGAAAGTGCTAGTGATAAAAAGCCTTATAAAAAAGTAGAAGAAGATAAGCTTAAAGAGTTGGAGCAAATACAAAAACTTTGCCATGAAGAAAAGTTCTCATCCATGAATCTTTGAGGAGAACGATTTTACAAACGATGAAAAACTGAACGATATTGACTCAAGAGAAACGCTAATGAAATTTGAGAAAATTAAAATAAGAAAAGCAGGAGAAATAAACATGAAAAAACTAATATCCGCTTTGATTATTGCCGCTTTAGCGGTTGTATGTGGTTTTGCGGAATCTGCACCTAAGTCTATGGCGGTTGCAACATTTGATGTTACAGGAAATGCGGTTTCTAGTGATGAGGCGGAATCCATAACTGAACTTTATACATTGCAGAACTTGTTTCAACCGGAAAAGTTTCTGTGGTTGACCGCACGAATTTCAACAAGATTTTAAAGGAAATGCAGTTTCAGGCTGGAGACTGGGCGAACAGTGAAAAAACAGTAAAACTTGGAACAGCTACTGGTGCGGAAATTATAAGCCGTGGGAAGATTATAAAGCTTGGAAGCAAGATGTATCTTTCCGCAACGCTGATTGACGTTAAGACCGCAAAAGTTTTGTCGAGTGCGAAAGTTCAATTTGTTTCTATTGATGACATTTTCGGAATTCTGACGGAATTTGCAAAGGATGCGGTGGAAGGTCTTTCTCTGAAAATCGGCGACATTGGACCGGGCGGTGGACTTGTTTTCTACATAGAAGGCAACCGTGCGTATGAGTGCAGCGAAGTTCTAGGTGAAAGAAATTGGAGCGAGGCAAAAACTTTGTGCAGTGAATATCGAGGCGGTGGATATGACGACTGGTATCTGCCAAACAAAGATGAATTAAATTATATTTATTTGAACTTGAGAGAAACTGGAGAAATTTCAGGCGACGGCGCGTTCTGGTCTTCGTCGGAGGACGGCGGCAATCCTAATCGCGCGTGGAAGCAGTGGTTCAGTGACGGCGATCAGGGCTACTACCGTAAGTATGATACACATTCTGTTCGAGCCGTTCGGGCTTTTAGCTATTAAACACTTTAACTATTTGGAGGAGTATTAAAAATGGCTTTGTATTATGATTTGCCAGTTTTTAAGGACACTTACAAGCTTACGTTGCGCCTGTTCGAGCTTACGCAGCATCTTCCAAGAGAATATAAATTTACTCTTGGTCAGGACATAAAGCGGGACTGCATTCATCTTGTAAGAAGCATATACAGAGCCAACAAATGCCATGAACGAGAAAAATATCTTGAAGAATTTCTTGATGATTTTGAAGTTCTAAAATTGGAAGTCCGGCTGTGCACAGATTTGCATTTGTTTACAATAAACCAGCAGGCGAATCTTGCATTGCAGATGGACGGAATTGGAAAGCAGATTACGGGCTGGAGAAATTCAGTCCGCAGTCAATAGCCGGAATTTCATGTGTTACGGTGCATGAAAGCGAGCAAGGTTTTTGTGTAAAAGCGGTGTGCACACTGGGAGAATGCTGTTTCAGCCTCAAACCAGTTTATATTCAGCGGTGAAAACACTTAAGAACAAACTGCACACAAACGCGTTCTGGTCTTCGTCGGAGTACAACAACAATAATAATAACGCGTGGAAACAGAGATTCAGTGACGGCAATCAGAACAACAACAATAAGAATAATACAAATTCTGTTCGAGCCGTTCGGGATTTTAGCATAGACAACTAATCCAGCTAAAACGAGGTGCACAATGAAAAAATCAATTCTTCTTTCTGTTTTAATGTTTGCGGTGGCGGTGGTTCTTCCGGCGCAGACTGTTGCGGTGTTCGACTTTGATTGCGACGACGAGGCTTATTATGACAAGGTTTCCACGATGACCGACCTGCTTGTTCATGAGCTTGTGAAGGGCGGCGATGTTACCGTTGTTGAGCGCAAGAAAATTGACAAGGTGATGGCGGAGTACCGTTTTCAGGCGAATCCGTACATCGACATCACGACGGCAAAGCAGATGGGAAAGGGAATCGGCGCGGACTGTATAATTGTGGGCTCTGTGGCGGCTCTGGGCTGTCCGCTTTACATCACTGCCCGAATGATTGACGTTGAGAAGGGCACTGTTCTTCATTCCGCAAAAATGAGCCTGAACTTTTGGAACGAGTACGAGTCCCAGCTTCCGAAATTCGCGTCTGAATGTGTGAAGAAAATTCCCCAGCCGAATATTTTTACCGGCGTCTGGACAGGAACTCTTTCGACTGACGAATTTGACGACAGCTACGAAATCACTTTCGGCGAAAAATCAAAGTGCGGCATGAAAGTCGTTTCCGTAGATTCGGACGGCAATGAAACCGTTTTGGAAGGCAGCGGAACTTATTCGTACACAAGCGACAGTTTTTCAGGCGGAAAAATCTTCAAGCTGAATGCGACTTTCCGCAACGCAAAAACGAAACGTCTGCGCAAAATCGAATGGGCGTATCCTGCCAGCATGAACCGAACACACACGGAATTCAGCATAAACGTCTACCCGGACAGCACTAAAAAAGAACTCGCCCGGCTCACGCTTTCAAAAGTGGAGTAGGGAGTTTGCAAGTTCACCAATGCCGATGTTTTTTTATAGATTGCTGACCGAGTTTGCTTCGCAAACGTCGCGTGTCGTAGCACGGCAATGACAGTTGAACTACGGCTCTGCGACTTTCAGGCTTCCGAAGTCCGGTTGGATAAAATAAGCCTGCTGCATTGTTCGGAATCCTGAGAATTTTGCGTACTGCCACAGGCGCGGAATCAGATTTTCGTCGTAGTTCTTGAACTGGACTTTTATGAAAGTGGAATCGGTTTCGTTCTTTTTGTTTTTTTCAGAGTTTGCGGCAAAGCTGATTTTGCTGCCGTTTTTGACATCGCCTGCGTTTAAAATGATTCTGTTCCGCTCCAAAATCCGTGCGATTGTGTTTTGCGGCGGAAGAATATTGCTTTTTTTGATGTTGCATTCCGGGCAGCTCAGGACGAAATTCCAAAGTTTGTCTTCTTTTACAAAACTCCACGGAATAAAATGGTCAACATGGATTTTCCCCGGAAGTTTTTTTCCGCAGTAGAAGCAGTTACATTCCTCGAATTCCGAAAAAAGAATGTCGCGGTAGATTTCAAGCGGTGTCCTTTTCGGAAGCGAAAGCTCAAGTTTTGAAAGAAGGTGAAACAGCACATTTTCCTCGTTGATTTTCTCAAGGAATTTTGCCCAGGCATAGTAATTCAGTTTTTCAATCTCGATTTTATATTTCAAAAGGAATCCGTAAGCGCCCTGCGAAAGCGTGATGAAATTTCCGTTCTGGTCAAAGCCGTAGAGCTTTCCGCCGAAATCACCGTAAAGCGCACCGAGAACATATTTTTTGCATTCCGCCTGAACTTTTTGAATCAGTTGCGTTCTTGCATTTTCTTCGATAGAAGCGAATTCAAGATTTTCAAGAACCGGATTTGTTTTTATAGCCTCACCGAATATCTGCTCGATTTTTGAAGTTTTTCCTTCAGCCGTCGGCTTTTGCTGATGAAGATGATATTTTACAACAAGATTCCAAAAACTTTCGGCGAATTTTGCGAACAGGTCGGAATAGAAAATCAGCTGGCCGTTCTCGCCCGGCGTGTTGTTCAGAAGATTGTCCAGAATCGATTTTAAAAGCGCGAACTTGTAGGTTGAAGTCTTGTGGCAGCTTTCCGAAAAAACAAAATTGAACAGGCTCCAATATTCATCATCGGAAAGTGAGGAAAAGTTCAATTCGCCAGATTTTGAATTCCACGCCATTTTTTGTCCTTAATAACGGTCGTTTTTTGGGACAGGTTCAGTCATTTTTCGCCGTCCTTTTTTCTATCCAGTTTTTTATTTCATCTTTTGAAACTGATGAATCGGCAACTTTTAATCCAAAGTCTATGAGTTCTTTTTGTGTGTATGAAATTTTTACATTATTTAGTACCAAAAAGACAAGCATGATATGAGTACCAATTCTTTTGTTTCCGTCCAAAAAAGGATGATTTTTTATGATTGAATATGATAACTGTGCCGCTTTGTCTGAAATTTCAGGATACAGTTCTTTTGAGTCAAAAGTTTGAAAAGGCGAATTTAATGCAGATTCAAGAAGATTTTCATCACGTATGCCATCAATTCCGCCGGTTTCTTTTATTAAGGAAGTGTGAATTTTTAAAACTTGTTCTTTTGAAATTAAAATCATTTTGCAAGTTCTCTGTATGCTTCAAGATTTTGTTTTATAAGGGCATCCGAAATTTTCTGCACTTCATCATCAGAAACAAAAGTGTATGCTGGACTTTTTTCTTCATCAAGAACTGTAATTATAACTTTTTTGCCGTTGAATTTTTCAAGAGAATTATCTGATGCACGAACAACATTTCCCTGAATATAGCCAGTTGTTGCAAACATAAACGCCTCCATTTTGAAGTAAGATAATCTTCAGAATTATATCACATTTTATGAGTTTCTGTTAATTTTCAGTTGAAAATCGCCTTGCGCAAAGCCGCATTTATTTTTGTCTGGTAGCCTTTTCCCAGCCTTTTGAATGCCTCGATGACATCTGCATCGAGTTTCAGTGTAATCTGCTGTTTTTTAGGTTTGTAGTATGCTGGATTTGCAGGAGCAAACTCAGAAAGCTCTTGTTTTGAAAGTTTTGGAGCGTCTTCATAATTTATTTCGTGATTTTTTGCAGCTTCAATTTCATTAAGTGCATCAAATGTTGGTTGGTCGCCAATCTTGATTTCTTTTTCTCCAATCTCAAAACTTATGTGGTGCTTCTGCTTGTTCTGCTGATTTTTATTTTCATCCCACTCGACGTTCATAGAGAAAGTATATACTGAAAAGTAGCTACTGTAAACAAAAAATCCTGTCCCAAAAAACGACCGTTTTCTTGCGCAGGTCAATTGGTGCGCGTCTTGCGGAATTCCTGTGTTTGATGAAAATAATTCAGCTGGTGCGGTTTGCAAGTGTCCGCTTTGCCACGATGAGACTGAATATCTTTCCAGCGATTTGCGGCCGGTTTTTCTGGAGGAGCGGCTTTTGCTTGAACTGTTGCTTGAAAAAGAGCCATTTTCCCTTGCTTCATCTTCGGTGTGGAATAGTGCGAACCGTTACTACATCGACGGAAAATCTGTTGCAATTTCGTCTTCGGTTTTTAGAAACGCCGACTGCGATGTTCTCCGCAAAAAACTGAATGAGTTTTCCAAAGAAAATCTTGAAATTTCAAAACCGCATTTTGACTCAACAATCCAAAAATTTATTCAAGCGAACAAAAGCCGTTTTAATTCCATAAAGGACGAAGCTTTTGCTTTTGTTCAAGATGAGGCAGCGAAGTTCGTTCAAAAAAACGGTGCAGGCTCAGAAAACCGCATGA
>NZ_DBKJ01000024.1:10323-11092 GCF_002297325.1 Treponema sp. UBA753
GCAGGCTCAGAAAACCGCATGATTGTCTCGTTCAGTGGCGGAAAAGATTCCACGGCGACGGCGGATGTTGTGGTAAAGGCGCTTGGAAATCCGTACATAACTCATCTTTTTGGAAACACCACGCTTGAATTTCCTTACACAACCGAATATGCCGAACGCTACAGAAAGGCGCACCCGATGGCTGAATTCAGAATTGCTCAGAACACCGATCAGAATTTTTACGAAGTCTGCAAGGAAATAGGTCCGCCTGCAAGAATGATGAGATGGTGCTGCTCAATGTTCAAGACCGGCCCGATTACGCGCGTATTGAACCGAAAATTCGGCGACAAGCAGATTCTAACGTTTTACGGAATCCGCAGGAACGAAAGCGTGAGCCGCTCAAAGTACAGCCGCGTTACAGAAAACACCGAGACCGTAAAAATCCAGAAGCAGACAGTCGCAAGCCCGATTTTTGAATGGAAAGACCTAGACGTGTGGCTTTATCTTCTTTCGGAAAAAGTTGACTTCAACGACGCTTACCGGCTTGGCTACGACAGAGTAGGCTGCTGGTGCTGCCCGAACAACAATCTTCGCGCGCAGTTTCTTTCGCGCATTTACATGAGCGAGCAGAGCGAAAAATGGCGGACTTTCCTTGTTGATTTTGCCCGGCAGATTGGAAAGCACGACGCGGAAGAATATGTGGATTCAGGAAAATGGAAAGCCCGGCAGGGCGGAAACGGAGTTGCTGCCGCCGG
Source organism: Treponema sp. UBA753 (assembly GCF_002297325.1). Lineage (NCBI taxonomy): Bacteria > Pseudomonadati > Spirochaetota > Spirochaetia > Treponematales > Treponemataceae > Treponema > Treponema sp. UBA753. The sequence continues at coordinate 11,058 of NZ_DBKJ01000024.1, forward strand.
CGACGTAAAACTTAAATTCACAAACTGCACGAGCG
>NZ_DBKJ01000088.1:0-7348 GCF_002297325.1 Treponema sp. UBA753
TCATAATCAGATTCAAAAAGATTTTTCATTGCGGAATTATTATAGAAGGAAATATAAGCCGTTTTTTTGTAAAATCGCCTGCCGAATTCCTTCATGACCCAAGTTTTTCCAACCTGCCGGGCTCCCATAAGAACTAGCGGTTTTCTGCTTGAGTTTTCTTTCCAGTTCTTCAAATCATTCAGTATGAATCTTTCCACGTCATAAATATAACACTTTTTAAGACCTAAAACAAGGCAAAATACACATTTTTTAAGACCTAAAATAATGAAGAAAGCTCATTTTTTAAGTTTTCATCACAAAATTATAGCAACACTTTTATTGTAGCAACAGCCTAAACCAGTTCTTCCCGCGTATTCCGGGAGTAAACTCCCTATAAATCTCGGCGGAATGCAGTATAATATGCTGCATGGCAAAAAACATAATTCTTTGCGACGACCATTCGCTTTTGAGAAACGGAATAAAAAACTGGATTCAATCTTATTCAAATTTCAAGGTTACGGACGAGGCCGGAACATGGGACGAATGTAAGAAAATCGCAGAATCGTTCAGCCACTGCAAAAACGCTGAAGATGCCGGCTGCGTTGCAATCGTTGATATTTCGTTTAAAGCGGAATTCACGAACAGAGGACACGAGGAGTATTGCGGTTTTGAAATTATCAAAATGTTTTCCGCTCTTGGCATTCCCTGCATTGCATATTCAAGCCACGATTCAGGCGGATTTGTTGAACACGCGACAAGCGCAGCAGTCGGCGCTAAAGGCTTTGTTTCTAAAAATGCAGACGAGACTGTTCTACTTGCCGCGCTTGAAGCAATCTCAGCTGGAAAAACATATATTCAGGCGGAACTCGTAACAGGACTTCTTGAAGTCCGCGACATTACACAGACTTTTACAAAAAAGGAAAAGCTGGTTGCAGAAAGCCTTACACTCTACAATACAAACGCCGATGTCGCCGCGACGCTTGGTATATCAGAAAAGACAGTCGTTAATTATCTTACGATTTTATATGACAAAGCGGGCGTTAAAAGCAAGTTGGAATTCCTTGAAAGAATGGGGCGTCTATGAAAAAAATCGGATTCACCGCAGCTTTAATTCTCGCAGCCGTTTTAGGAAACATCGCCACTTCATTTTTTTCTGCCGCGCTTGAACTGCCCGCTTTTTTTGATACAATTTTTACAGTTGCAATCACTTTTTACGCAGGGCTCGTTCCGGGCATTATTGCTGCAGCCTTCTCCAATCCTCTGATGACAGTTTTACGCTGCGCATTTTACGGAACAGAAATCTTCTATTTTGATTTTCTGTATTCTGTCTGCGGAATTTTTATTGTTCTTGCAACATGGACAATAAGCCGCAATAAAAAAGAATTTTTCTTTAGCCGTGCAGTCACCGTTCTTTACCTTCTGGTTATCGCATTCGCATCATCATTTTTAAGCTGTTTTTCCGCAAGCTTTCTCGACACATTCATCCGCCCGCTATTTAACAAATCTTCCGGATTTTCTGCAATCGATAATTTTTCCATCGCATTTCAAAAATTAAACTTCAACGTGTTTTTGTCCTACTTATTGCCACGGATTCCCCTTACCGTGCTTGACAGGCTTATCTGCACTTTTGCAGGCTTCGGCATATACCGTTTTGCTGAACAAAAATTCGGGAGCAACGCATGACGGAAGAATTGATTTACGCACTTAATCTTTACACATCGTTTTTTCTATTTTTGATTGCAGTCTGTTTTGCATCTTTTTTAATAATTCTGCTGATTTTAATACGAAACATAAAAAACAGAAAATTGCTAAAAGAAAACCACGCTTTTATTTCGGAAATCATTCAAACCCAGGAAGAGGAACGAAGGCGCATAAGCCAGGAACTGCACGACACGATAAGCCAGAACATAAAAACCCTTTTGCTAAAACAAAAAGAACTTGAAGCCACCTGTAAAGACGAAAAAATCCGCACGGAAATAGAAAAAATAATCAGCCTCGAAAAGCAAAATCAAACTGAACTGCGCTCCATCATTCAGAATTTGAATCTTCCTGTCCTAAAAGGCGCTCCTTTTAAAACGGTGATAAATGATTTGTGCGAGCAGTTTTCTTCTCAAAGCGGAATTTTCTGTTCATTTTTCGTTTCTAGTGATGTTCCTCTTGAAAAATTTTCAACCGGGCAGAAGCACCACATTTTGCGGATAACCCAGGAGGCCCTGAACAACGCAAAAAATCACGCAAACTGCAGCGAAACAAGCGTTGTTATACGAAAAGAAAATGACACAATCTGCATAATGATTTTTGACGATGGGCAAGGCTTTGATGTGAACAGCCGCAAGAACGATGTCGGAACGCACGGAGAACTTCACTTTGGAATGAGCGGAATGGAAATGAGGTCAAAGCTTTTAGGCGGCACGCTCAACATAAAAAGCGACAAGGAAACCGGAACAGAAGTGAGAGTTGAAATTCCAGGGTGAAAAATCAATTTTTTACAAGAACATTGCCATGTAAGCGTTTTTTTTGGGGACTACAAAAAAATAAACTGCTCCGAACCGTGTTTGTTGAATAATCATTTTAATCATTTGAAAGTTAGATTTTTCAGGACTGAACTCCCGTTTTTTACAAGGCTCAACTCTCAATACAAAATAAAAGCCTCCTTGTAGAATGATTTCCAAGTTTGAGTATTCGGACTAAGAAAGTCGGCAGACGGTAAGCGCGGAGGAAAAAGATGGGTATTTTTAGCGTTGTTTTTGGAGAATCCAAAACGGAAATAAATGTCGTAAATGTCCAGGAGGATAAAAATGATCCTCAGGCCAGAAAGATTGCAGGAAATGCAGTAATGCAGCTTCTTGAAAGCAATGAATTTTCGGCAGCCAGCGAGACTGCTCAAAAATATGCGGGAGCTTTCGGCGACGAGTTCATATATTTTTATCTTCCGGTTTCCAATTTCTTTAAGAAACTAAAAAATACAACTCAAGATATATATGATTTAGAGAATGGAGAAGATTTTAAATTCGCTGCTGATTTGGCTGAGGGTTCAAAAAAGATGCCATCCGATTTTGAGCTTACAGAGGAACAGGCACAGCAGCTTGTAGATGCAATAAATAAACTTAAGAAGAATCAGAAAAATGAGCACAAATCCATATATGACAAATACAAGCGTACAAAATCAAACAAGCAGCTTGACGAAATGAAACAAATAGAAAAACACTTGCTTGACGGCTGCTCCGCATTATTCGTCTATAAATGTGTGGCAGAAAATTTCGCATCTTACAAAGGTTTCAAAAATTTTCAAATTGGGCTCGGACTTACAGAAAAAGATTTCGCATTTCCAGGTCCTGATAAATCAAACGCATCTTCAAAATTTTCCTTTATGACAAGCCTTTCGGAAATGCCAGATGCAAAAGGCTTGTTCGCCGTCTATAAGCTTATATGCAGCTATCAGACTGAAAAGAAGAACACAGTTTCTGTTGGCGGCGGACTATGCTCTGCTTCAATCAATCTGAATAATGGATTTTTGTTTTTCGCAAAAAGCTGCAAAATTCGGCTTTCGTTCTCAGGAGAAAGAACACGTCTTTTTTCAATAAAAGGAAAAATCAATCTAAAAAAATATCCAGAGCTTTTAGAAAAAGCAAATTCCTTCAAACTTTGGAAGCCTATTGACGGAAAGCCTGAAATTAAGGTTGATTTTTCTTTTAGGAATGAAGAGTTCAAGCAAAAAATGGACGAAATCCCAGAAATAACAAAGACTATTGACGCTGAAAATGCAGAAATAAAAGCTGCCCTAACAGCAAAATAAGTCAGGACGGAAAACAAGTCATGGCTTGGACTGGACATTTTGTTGAAACAAATTACGAGGAACGTGCAGAATTTTTATATCACTTTTTAAAAATGCATGAAATCTGTACAAAAGACACAGAGAAAGCCTTTTCAGATACGCTTAAGTTCATTCTTGGCGGAATGATGATTAGGAAAGAGCCTCGTTATATTTCAGAAGGTGTTCAGGCATCTGAAAATGATTCCACAGACGAGCACACAATTCCTTGCAAAGTTTTGACAGATTATCTGATGAGAAAAATAAAAAACAGGAATACGTTTCCTACAAAAGAATTTCTTTCAGAATTCATAGAAAAACTTTCAGGAATTGGAAAAATCACGAAAGCAGAAAATAATAAATTAAGCAGAATCGGACTAAAACAAAAGTTGCCAGAAAAAATTACGCTTGATGATATTATCACTGGCTCTGTGAACCATGCGGTTCGTTATGAAAAAGCAGGAATAGTTTTCTTTGAAAAAAATTGAAATTTCACGAGGAGATAAATAATATGTCTGATTCAATTATAAAATTAATTATTTGTGCTTTTGGGGGACTTCTTGCCAGTGAAGGAGTTGTAAGACTTATCGGAAAATTCAAGTACGGCATTTGGGCAGCAATTTTGCCACCAGCGACTTGGCTCGAAATTATAAAAAAATATTTCATACTATTACTGATTATATTCCTGGCGGCAACTTTTGCGCTTTTCTTTTCAGGCATCATCAATTAACAATCTGAAACCTACGCAAAGATTTATTTTGCGTAGATTTTTTACGGGAGCTAAATAAATGAGAAAGATTACAATTTTTTTATTTCTGCTCTGTATCGCGATAAATATATCTTTTGCTGATTCAGAGTCGGATTTTGAATTTACTTCATATACTGATAAAAAAATCGGGAAGTACATACAAATTACAAAGTATATTGGCAATAACGCAAAATGTGAGATTCCCGAAAAAATCGGAAATTATCCTGTCTTGGAAATTTATTGCGGAGATTCTTTGTTCGCCCCAAAAAATAAAATCACAAAACTGGAACTTCCGAGTTCGCTTAAAAAAATTGGGAATAACACTTTTAAAAATCAAAATATAAAAACAGTAACAATTCCCCCTTTCTTAGAAACAATTGGAAGAGAAGCTTTTGCGGATTGTGGAATACAAAATCTGATTGTCCTGCCGAGAACTAAAAATTTGAGATTTAAGGCAGGGGCATTTAAGAATAATCATCTTACAAAATTAGATTTTCCTTCGAATGTCGATTATATTTTTGAAAATGGCGAGGGACTTTCTGCTCACACCTGGGGAATTCCTGATATGAGTAATCCGAGCTATCCAAATCCTGTATTTAGCGGGAATGATTTTGAAAGTTTTATCATTGAACCAAATTGGTATTCAGAGCCAATCATTAATTTTGGAAACACCTGGAGAAACTACAGCGGCGCAATTGACTATGAAGACTGGAGGGGAAAACTTCAGAAAGTTGTTTACAAACCTGGCTGCAGAAGTTTATCCGTGATTGCAAGCAAAACTGTAAAAAGCATCTCAATTCCAAAAAGCATCGGCATTGGTGAAAACGATAAACCTCTTAAACAATATCATGGAGCGGAATGGTGCACACCGAATATGACAATTGATGGAATAAAATATGAAAAAGGAATTAAGACTCGTATATGCGCAAGATTAAAGGAAAAAATCACATCTTTACAGAAATTAAACTTGGAAGATGACGGCATAGCAGTCTATGAAGTTCCAGATAATGCATATTGGTATTTTGGTGAACACGGGGAACCTGTAGGGGCTTATACTGACAGTCGAAAATAGCGAAAAGGAAAAACTTATACGGCAAAAACCCGGCCAATGCACGATTGAAAAAATCGGTGAATAAAACATGGAATAAAGAACTGGATTCTATCTTATTCCATCTGGCTTTATTGGAAAAAAACAAGGGAGAATGTTAAAAATCAAAATTAAGTAGAAAATCAAATAAATCTACTGTAACAATGCCTTTTTCATCGACAGAAGATTTCAGATTGTTTTTTGTAATTACGATTTTCTTAAAGGAATCGCCTATGTTGTAAAGTGATTTTTTTTCCTGAATCTCTTTTTCCGCCGAATCCAGGCTAAGAGCTGATTGGATGTAAAATTTTTGGTTTCCAGAATTGGCTATAAAATCCACTTCAAGCTGCTTTTGCGCATAGATATTTTTTCCGTTGGCATCACTGCGTTCTGTTTTTTCATTTATGTTCACCTCGCCCACATCAACCAAAAAGCCCCGGTAGCGAAGCTCGTTATATAAAATGTTTTCCATGATGTGAGTTTCTTCAATCTGACGGAAATTCAGTCTTGCGTTACGGACTCCTATATCTTCAAAATAAATTTTAAATGGAGAGGAAATATATTTCTTTCCTTTTATATTGAATTTTTTTGCCTTTGAAACTAAAAAAGCGTCTTCAAAATATCCGATAAAAGTTGTTATCGTGCTGTCAGTAATTTCCTTCTTTGTGAGCGTTTTAAAAGTATTGGCAAGCTTTAAAGCATTTACAGGCGAGCCAATCATAGAAGAAAGCATGTCAAACGTTTCTGCAAGCTCAGACTGCTTTCTGATTCCGTTGTGTTCAATTATGTCTTTTAGATATGTTTCCTCGCACAAATTGTTCAAATAAGAAAAACGTTCCTCATCAGTTTTCATCAAAGCGACCAAAGGAATTCCGCCTGTTACAATATATGACTTCCATGCTTCATCAGGTTTTAAATGCAAACCTTCGCAATATTCAGAAAAACTCAAAGGCAAAATATGAACCTCCGAGCCGCGTCCCTTAAATTCCGTAATAATATCAGATGAAAGAAATTTTGAGTTTGAACCGGTTACATAAATATCAAAATTTTCATGCCGCAAAAAACTGTTTAATGTTCCGACAAAATTTTCAAGCAGCTGAACTTCATCCAAAAGCAGATAAAAACTGTCACATTCATTTGTTTTTTCTTTTATGAACGCACGGAATTTTTTGGCATTTACTAAATAAGTTCCGTTTTTCTGCATAAGACGGGTTTCTTCTTCTGGAAAAAATGAATCAAGCAAATCTATGTCCTCGTCAGAATCAAAGGCAAATTTGATGACTTGATTTTCGGAAACTCCCTTGTTTTTAAGATATTCACAGAAAATCCTGTTCATTAAATAAGATTTGCCTGCACGCCTTGCTCCTGTGATTATTTTTATAAGGCCGTTCTTTTCACGGACAATCAAACGTTTGAGATAAATATCACGTTTAAAACTCATTTTTCTTCCTTCTAATGTTATTGCAAAAATTCCAAAGTCTTTGGCTAATTTCTAATAGGAATTTAGCAAAATTTTTTTTTCCATTCAAGTGCAATCGGCGGCAGCTTCTACGAATACGGCGGAAAAGCAAGAAAAAAATATGCGGAATAAAAAACTTTCCACTATACCTGAAACTTTTATTGAATTTTAAAACTTTTTCGGTTATACTAGAAACAAATGAAACAGATTGCGCTGGACAGATTCGGAACTGACGAAATAATTTCTCTTTACAAGGACAAGCCC
>NZ_DBKJ01000017.1:0-3557 GCF_002297325.1 Treponema sp. UBA753
TAAAATGTGAGATTTTGCTGACACAAAACTTGTTTATTTAACGTGTGCGCTCTCGCGCACGACCTAACGCTATCACGTTAGGCTATGGAGCACTGGCGAAGGCTGTTTTGACAGCCGAAACCAAAGACCGCAGCCGTGCGATTTGCACGGCGAGGACTTAGAGCGTGAGCGAAGTGCGGAACAGCCGACCCGAACGCAGTGAGGGGAACGCCTGAAAAAAAAGATACTAAAGAAAGTTCAGTATGACATAAGGAGCAAAAACACAATGAACCTGACCAAACTTCTAAAATCAATTTTTGAGTACGACCCGGACGGACCTAATATTCATCACCTGATGGCGGTGCATGGCTACAGCCGGCTTATCGCGCAGATGGAAAACGTGGACGAGCATACGCTTTTTATAACGGAAGTCGCGGCGTATCTTCACGACATCGGCGTAAAGGCGAGCAAGGAAAAATATGGAAACAGCCAGCCTCAGCATCAGGAGACGGAAGGTCCTGCAATTGCGAAAAAACTTCTTGAGCCGCTTTCTCTTCCTGCAGCCGATGTTGAGCGGATTTGCTTTATAATCGGCCATCACCACACGTACAAGGCGATTGACGGACTTGACTTTCAGATCCTTGTTGAGGCGGACTTTATCGTGAACGTTATGGAAGGCTACTGCAAGCGCGAGTCTGTTCCGGCGATGAAGGCGAACGTGTTCAAGACCGCAAGCGGAAAATATCTTCTGGAGCAGATGTTTGAAAAGTCGGCACGATAAATAAAATTAACGGCTGCACTTTGTTCTGTCATGTAGAAAAAATAAAAAATTCTGCTGCGACATTATATGTCGGTTTGATGTTGTATGATTCTAGGAAATATAATTCGGTTTTTACGGAGTTTTTATGGGTGATAGAATCGGAAGCGAAAAAGAAGTTATTCTGGTTTACGGAAATGATTTAAGAAATTGCGGAGACTCGGAATTTTATAAATATCTGCGTAAAAATTATAGAAATGTTTCCACAAAAGGCATTTTCAGTTCCTGTCCCTGGGTTTACATTAATCTGAAGGAGAAGACGTTTTTTTCAGGAATTCCGGGAATAAAAATAACGGAAGTTTTTCACGGGCATGCCGTAACAGTCGATGAGTTTTTTACGATTGAAAAGATTTATGAGGAATTAAAAGGCAAATTCTGCAGAAACAGGAAAGTCAAGGATATTTATTCAAAATACAAAGGAAAGGATGTGTTTGTTTTCAACAAGGAAAGATTTGACTGTGATGAAGGCGCGGAGGTTGCGTGCCAGCTGATAAAAGAGCGGGAATTGCATGAACAGCTTGAAAAAGAAAAAGTTTTCTGTTTTATAGAACTAGACAAAGAAAAAATATTGCAAAGAGAATTTATTTTGCTGAAATCAGAAGAGACCCAATGCTTGCTTCCCTCATCTGGAATTTACGACGGAATGCTGCAGCAGCAAAGTATTCCTGGCGATGAGTATTGCAAATGTAAAGTGGAGTTTACCGATACGGAAATAATCATACGAACTGACGGATATACAAACGGCCCTGATTATCTTGAGAATTTAAAGATTTACAGGCATAATTAAGCAAGTTTTGGAAAAGTGGCTATGATATAAATATCACGAGCTGTAGAAAATGATTTATTATGGAAGAAAATTCTCAAGAATTTTGCTCGCTTATTAAAGACGAGGAGGAGAGGATTTCCGGGAATTTCGGCGTCTTGTAGTTTTTCCTGTTTGTTATTTCCAGCTGAAAATGCGCTTTAGCAAAATCCTGTCCGCTGTTTTTTCTTGACATGAACCTTTGTGAATTATACTATTTACCAAGAAACTTGCAGTGCATTTTTTTTTATGGAGGAAAAATGAAAAAGATTCTTACAGTTGCGGTCAGTGTTCTGCTTATTGCCACATCAGCGTTTGCCGCCGGAAAAAAGAAGGATTCAAAGAAATCGAATCTAAGGGTCGGAATGGTTACGGACTCAGGAACAATCGACGACAAGTCTTTCAATCAGGGAACTTGGGAAGGAATTTTGCGCGCCCAGAAGGACATGGGAATAAAGACAAAGTACCTCAAGCCTGCCGGAACAACAGAGGCGGATTATCTCAAGGAAATCGGAAACCTTGCGGATGCCGGCTATCAGATGATTATCTGTCCGGGATTCAAATTCGAGACGGCCGTTTATGCTGCTCAGAAAAAATATCCGAACGTTCTTTTTGTCATTCTTGACGGAAAGCCTCACACGGCGGACTACAGCACTTTCGAGACTGCGAAGAACACTGTCGCCGTCTCTTGGCTTGAGCAGGAGTCAGGATTTGTCGCAGGAGTTGCAGCTGCGGTTCAGATTAAGGAAGGAAAATTTGGATTTATTGGCGGAATGGAAATTCCTGCGGTTCAGAAATTCAACTGGGGATGGCAGCAGGGAATCGCCTATGCGAACGCCAACTACGGAACAAAGATTTCAATTGATGCGGAGAACGTCGTCTATCAGGGAACATTCTCTGACGTTGCTGCAGGACAGCAGCTTGCGGCCTCAATGTACGACAAGGGCGTTAAGGTTGTGTTCGCGGCTGCAGGCGGTGTAGGAGTCGGAGTCATCAACGAGGCAAAGACACGCCGCTCGACAGGAAAGGATGTGTGGATGGTCGGAGTTGACGTTGACCAGTACAATGATGGAATCTACGCCAAGGGAAAAAGCGCGGTTCTCACTTCCGCACAGAAATTCCTTGACCGCGCGTCCTACGATATGATTGAGGCCCAGCTTGCAGGAAAATTCCCGGGCGGACAGGAGCTTGAGCTTTCTGCGGCGAACGACGGAATCGGAATTCCTGTTAAGAATCCTAACCTTTCCGCGGACGCGCAGAAAAAGGCTGACGAGGTTCTTGCCCTCATAAAATCAGGCAAAATCAAAGTCGCGGCTTCAGGTGACGGACTCATAAAATAAGTTCAGAATTTCATCTTGAAAAAGGCCTCCGGCGTAAAAACCGGGGGCTTGTTTTTTTTATTGAGATTTGCTGTTTCATATTTGATAATTGTCATGGGGCTGTCCCAAAAGTATCTTTTTTGTCATTTTCGGGCTTGACCCGGAAATCTGTTGCTCAAGGTGCTCCGGTCAAGCCGGAGTATAACATGGGTGCGAGTCTGGGGCTTATTTTTTTTGCACGGAATCCGTTTGCTGTGATATAATTTCGTATTGAGATTGGAGTAAAAATGGGCGCAGACAATTATGTGATTGAGATGCTCAATATCAGGAAGGAGTTTCCGGGTATTGTTGCGAATGACGATATTACGCTTCAGGTGCGGGACGGAGAGGTCCATGCGATTCTGGGCGAGAACGGAGCCGGAAAATCCACGCTTATGAGCATTTTGTTCGGGCTTTATCATGCGGACAGGGGAACTATAAAAATCCGCGGAAAGGAAGTTTCCATAAAAAATCCGAATGACGCGGCTCGTCTTGGAATTGGAATGGTTCACCAGCATTTTCAGCTTGTGGCTAATTTTACGGTTACGGAGAACATCACTCTCGGAAAGGAAGGCGGATTTGTTCTGCACAGAAAGGAAGC
>NZ_DBKJ01000126.1:0-4319 GCF_002297325.1 Treponema sp. UBA753
TCAGGAATCTGCTGGAAATTTTCAATAGATTATCAACCAAGTTTCTTTCAGAAACATCGCAGGGTCAAGCCCGATAATGACAATAGAAATTAAATCTAAACAATTACGGAGGAAAAATGATTAGAAAAATTTTTACATTTGCAATGATTTTTATTTTAGGAGTTTCTGCTATGCCTGCGGAAAATAAAATGCAAACAAAACAAGGAACTATACTCCACTGCTGGTGCTGGTCGTTCAAGACAATTGAAGATAACATTGAAAAAATTGCAGAAGCAGGATTCACTGCAATCCAAACTTCCCCTGCGAATGAATGCTTTGAAGGGGACAACGGCGGACTTGAAATTATGAGTCAAAAAAACGGAAAGTGGTACTATCACTATCAGCCTACAGACTGGAAAATTGGAAACTATCAGCTTGGAACAAGAGACGACTTTATTCGTATGTGCGCAAAGGCAAAAAAATACGGAATCGCGGTAATTGTTGACGTTGTTCCAAACCACACGACGACACACAAAGATGAAATTTCCTTGGACTTCATAGAAGCTGTAGGCGGAATGCAAAAAATGTACCACAAGAATTCCGACCACACAATCAGAAGCATGGCAAACCGCAGAGAAGTTACAAGCGCAATGCTCGGAGGACTTCCAGATGTAAATACAGAAAATCCGCTTTTTCAAGAATACTTTATGAACTACATAAACGACCTCATTGAATGCGGTGCCGACGGATTCAGATTTGACACAGCAAAACATATTGCCCTTCCCGACGACCCTGTAGATCCTGCTTCAAAGGAAAACGACTTCTGGCCAGTCTTTACAGGAAAAAAATCAGTAAACGGAAAATCTGTAAAAAATGCAAATGAGCTTTTTATTTACGGAGAAGTTCTTCAGGAAGGAGCTTCAAGAGAAGATGCATACGGAAAACTTTTTCCAGTAACAGCGAGCAACTACGGAAAGCTTTTAAGAAGCGCGTTAAAAAATGAAAAGCTAAACGCAAAAGGAATTGTAAACTTTCAAAATGCAGCTTCTCCGGAACTTGTAACTTGGGTTGAAAGCCATGACACTTATGCAAACGAAGGAGAGTCCGCCTACCTTACAAATTTTATGATCCGAGCAGGCTGGGCAGTCATAGCTTCAAGAAAAGACGGAACTCCATTGTTCTTTAACCGCCCAAAAGGAAAAGAAGCTACACAGTTTCCAGGAGAATCCAAAATCGGCGAAACAGGAAACGATGAGTATTTCAGTCCGGAAGTTTCTGCTGTAAACAAATTCAGAACTGCAATGCAAGGTGAAAATGAAAAATTCATCAACGGAGAAAATGCGGGCGTTCTAATTATAAAGCGAGGAGAAAAAGGCTGCGTAATAATAAACTTAAACTCCAAGCCGTCTGCCGTTCAAGTTGAAATAAAACTTCCAAAAGGAACTTACATTGACAAGGCAAACAAAACAAAATTTGTCTTAAAGAATTCAGTTCTAAAAGGAAAAATAAAGCAAAAATCAATTTGCGTAGTCTATTAATTAGCTATTGGAGGCATAAAATGATTAAGAGATTTGTATTCGGAAAACCATTTGACACAGAAACTGTAAAACAAAAGCCTGAAGCCTGCAAAGAAAAAATTCCATATTTTAAAAACGCAGGAGATTCTAGCTTTTCACTTGAAATGGACTTAAGCGACATTGTTTACGGTCTTGGTGAAAATGTGCGCGGAATAAACAAGCGCGGATTCATTTACGAAAGTTTCTGCACAGACCAGCCGGAACACAACGAAAACAAAAGCTCACTTTATGCCGCCCATAATTTTTTCATTGTATCTGGAAACGAAAAAAACTTCGGAGCATTCTTTGACGCTCCAGGAAAAATTACATTCGACATTGGAGCTTCAAGCTATTCAACTCTTAAAGTCGCTGTAGAAAATCCAGAATTTGAACTCTACATAATAGAAAACCCAACGCTAGAATTAATTATAAAAGAATTCAGAACTTTAATCGGACAAAGCTACATTCCTCCAAGATGGGCATTTGGAATAGGACAGTCTCGTTGGGGCTACACTTGCGAAGAAGATGTAAGAAATGTCGTTGAAAACTACAGAAAGAACAATATTCCGCTAGACATGGTTTACCTAGACATAGACTACATGGAAAACTTTAAGGACTTTACTGTTAACAAAAAATCATTTCCAGACTTTAAAAATTTTGTTTCCGGCATGAAAAAAAATTCAGTTCGCATTGTTCCAATCATTGATGCCGGAATAAAAATGGAAGACGGATATAAACTTTACGAAGAAGGAAAGAAAAACAATTATTTTTGCAAGGGCAAAGACGGAAACGACTTTATAGTTGGCGTGTGGCCAGGAAAATGCTGTCTTCCAGATTTCTTAAATCCAGAAGCAAGAAAATGGTTTGGAATGAAATATAAATTTCTTACAGACCAAGGCATTGAAGGATTCTGGAACGACATGAACGAGCCTGCCCTCTTTTACTCTGAAAAAAATCTGGAAAAAGTTTTTGACCAGGTAAACGAAATGAAAAAGCTCAACATTGGCTTAAAAGAAAACTTCGCGCTAAAAGACACTGTCTTGAATCTTGCAAATAATATCGATGACTACAAAAGTTTTTACCATTGCAAGGACGGAAAAAAAATCCGCCATTATGACGTTCATAACCTTTACGGCTACAACATGACAAGAGCTGCATCCGAAGCATTCAAAAAGATTTCTCCAGAAAAAAGAATTCTTATGTTTTCAAGATCTTCCTGCATAGGCTCTCACAGATACGGCGGAATATGGATGGGAGACAATATGTCAAGGTGGCAGCACATTCTCTTGAACTTAAAAATGCTTCCGTCTCTTAATATGTGCGGCTTCTTATACACAGGCGCGGACTTAGGCGGATTCGGAGAAAACACAACAGAAGACCTTTTATTGCGCTGGTATGCCCTTGGAATTTTTATGCCTCTTTTAAGAAACCACTCCGCATTAGGAACACGGGAACAAGAGCCTTTTAGATTTAAAAACAGCATAGAAAAATTCAGGAACATTCTTAAACTGCGATACAGACTTCTTCCTTATATCTACAGCGAGTTTATGAAAGCCGCCTTGCAAGGAACAATGTATGCAAGCCCGCTTGGATTTATCTGGCCAAAGGATGAAGATGCAAGAAGGACAGAAGACCAGCTTATGATTGGAGAAAGCATTATGATTGCTCCGGTCTATGAACAAAACGCAATAGGACGCCACGTTTATCTTCCGGAAGAAATGAAGCTTGTAAAGTTCAAGGACAGCGAAAACTACGAGGAAAAAATAATTCCAGCCGGACATAACTTTATACACATTGCGCTAGATGAAGTTGCATTCTTTATCCGCAAAGAACACATTTTGCCGCTTGCAGACAACGCTGATTCAGTTGAAAAAATTGACTTTGAAAAACTCACAACTATAAGCTTTGCAGAAAAAGGCACAAGCTACGAACTCTACACTGACGACGGAGAATGCAGAAATCCTAGCTTGAGCGGAAATTTAAAAACTATAAGTGTATAAAATAACCTAAATTTCGAGTTTTATAGTTTAGTGTCATTACCGTGCATGACCGGATAATCTTTTAAAAATTAAAAAGATTCCCATGTCATAGCATGGGAGTGCCTTCTTAGTAACCATGTGCTTCTACATATCGGCATAAGTCTGAACAGAATCCTCAAGGTGTTCAATCTTTATGCCAGCTTCGGCAAACATTTTCATTGAGTCTTCTTCATCATGGTAATGCTTTTCGCAGACAACTCTTTTTATTCCGCAGTTTATAATAAGCATGGCGCACGTTCTGCAAGGAGTCATTTTGCAGTACACGGTCGCTCCGTCAATTGAAATTCCTCTTTTTGCAGCCTGGCAAATCGCATTCTGCTCGGCATGAACGGTTCTTACGCAGTGCTGGGTAATAGAACCGTCAGCGTGAATCATTTTTCGCATAAGGTGGCCAACTTCATCGCAATGAGCAAGCCCGGCAGGACTTCCGACATAGCCTGTAACAAGAATCTGATTATCCTTTGCAATTACACAGCCGCTTCTTCCGCGGTCGCAAGTCGCACGTTTTGCAATAGTACGCGCAACTTCCATAAAGTATTCATCCCAGGTCGGACGCACATATTTTTCTTTTTCTTCGCTCATGCAAAAAATTTACCATAATTTCCTGAAAAAAAAAAGACTTAATCCCATTATGTTTTTTTTATTCACTGGCTTTTAGGTCAAAACTTACTGACTTTTAGGTCAAAACTCACTGACTTTTGGGTCAAAACTCACTGGCTTTTGGGTCAAAACTCACTGGCTTTTG
>NZ_DBKJ01000126.1:4403-6149 GCF_002297325.1 Treponema sp. UBA753
CTGGCTTTTGAGTGAAAACTCATTGGCTTTTGAGTCAAAACTCACTGACTTTTGAGCTCTTCGGTTAAGAAGTATAAAAATTCTGCAAAAAAAAGTGCGCCTCAAAAATTGTTTCCAACTCTTGGGGCGCACTTGGGATTGCCGTATCAAGTACGGCAATGACACAGGAATTTTTTAACTATATTGCTTTTATTGCAAGCGCAAAGATAAATACAACAGCAAGAATCCAAGTAACAACAGGAATTTCTTTTGTTTTCTTTCCGGCAACTTTTGCAATTACATAGGCAATCATTCCGAATGCGATTCCCTTTGAAATTGAATAGCCAAACGGCATTACCATAATTGTAATGAAAGCCGGGATTCCGTCTGTAATGTCAGCGAAGTTGATTTTAGAAACAGACTGCATCATGAGGAAGCCTACAAAAATCAAAGCAGGTGCTGTAGCGCAAGAAGGAACAAGAGCGAACAAAGGAGTAAAGAACAAAGCAAGAAGGAAGAAGAAAGCTGTAACAACAGAAGCAAGACCAGTGCGAGCTCCTGCTGCAACTCCAGAAGAAGACTCAACGAATGAAGTTACTGTTGAAGTTCCAAGACAAGCACCTGCTACAGTTCCAACAGCGTCGGCAAGAAGAGCGCCTTTTGCATTCTGAATGTTGCCTTTTTCATCAATAAGATTTCCCTGCTCTGCAACGCCCATCAAAGTTCCGATTGTATCAAAAATATCTGTAAACAAGAAAGTAAAGAAAACACCGAAGAATTTAAGAGAAAGAACTCCAGCCCATTCAAACTTAAAGAGGAACGGTGCGCTAGGAACAGAAACCGGCTTGAAGTTCTCTGGAACAGCTGTAACACCAAAAGGAATTCCAATAACAGTTGTAGCGGCAATGCCAATAAGAATTGCGCCAGGAACTTTAAGAATGTAAAGAACAACTGTAATGATAAGACCGATAATTGCAACAAGAGCAGTAGCATGGCTCAAGTCAATTGCGTTAAAGCCGATTATTGTTCCGTTTGCAGAAGTTACGATTCCTGCATTGTTAAGTCCAATAAGGGCAATGAAAAGTCCAATACCAACAGCAACAGCTTTTTTCATTGTGCCAGGAATTGAATTGATAATCGCCTCGCGAACTCCAAAGAATGAAAGCAAAATAAAAAGAACGCCTTCAATCAAAACAGCAGTAAGAGCGAACCAAGGAGAGCATCCCATTTGGCCGCAGACTGTGTAAGTAAAGAACGCGTTAAGCCCCATTCCAGAAGCAAGAGCAACCGGCATATTCGCAAAGAATGCCATTATAAGAGTTGCAACAGCAGCTGAAACAGCAGTCGCAGTAAACACACCGCCGAAATTCATTCCGGCAATTGAGCCAAGCATTCCCGGGTTAACGGCAAGAATGTAAGACATTGCAAGGAAAGTTGTAATACCGCCGACAACTTCACGGCTTACAGTAGACCCCTTCTCCTTGATTTTGAAAAATTTCTCCATAAGAAATTTCCTCCAAAAAATAGAATACAGATATTGTATCACGAAATAAAAAAAGATTATATAGTATGGATGTTAGTTTTTAAGTTAATATTACCATCTGTCATTATCGGGCTTGACCTGCGACGTTTGCGAAGCAAACTCGGTTGATAACCTATTGAAAATTTCCAGCAGATTCCTGACCGAGTTTACTGCGTAAACATCGCAGTGCCGTAGCATGGGAATGACACTTAAATTACTGTTCTTATCAAAACTCGACATTTGGG